>CALXTD010000001.1 GCA_944391315.1 uncultured Alphaproteobacteria bacterium
GATTTTGACATGAATGCTCATGACCGCTGCTTTAATGAAGGTTTTACGGTCAGTGAATGCCCCGAATGGTATGCCCCCGGGGGCAAAAAATGTCCGTATGGTGCATATTATTCGGAATGTGTTTATCGCTGTGCGGGATATGAGAGTTGCGAAGAGCCTTATCACGGAGAAGGTGAGGTTTGTGACGGCAAATATGCATCTTGCACCTGCACCCCTTGCGGCTCGGAATATACCGAAACCGAGATTCCGGCCGGATATGAACAACTCGGAGAAGCATGTTTGGATTGTGACGGCCAAACCAAATATCAAGTCGTGGCGGCGGCTTGTGAGGGTTTTCAAATTTGCGGTGATTTAGGACCAATCGCGGGGGCAGAAACTTGTTTGTCCGGCACCACAACGCTTTATAGAGAATGTAAAACCTGCGACAACAACGGTACATTAACAACTTGTCCCGAAGGTTATGATTGTGCGTTTGAGGATTGTTCGGGCAAATGGTATATCACCGGCTGCGAGGTCAATTATGACAATTATTGCACCACACCGATAACCGATTGCGCGACATTGGGCTATAAGTCGACGAGTTGCAGCGGCAGAGCTTTGAGATGCCCATATAACAGCGCGTATATGCTGTGCGTCAACTAGAAGGAGAAAGCAGATGAGAAAAATCATATTAATGACAAGTGCGGCAGTTATCGCGCCGATGAGCGCCATAGCGCAAACCCCGACTTGTACGGCAACACCGGATTGTGCAAGTTTGGGCTATACACAGAGTTCATGCCCCGATAATAACGGAGTACGCTGTCCGTGGGGCGACAAATGGTTTTGTACGAAGACCTGTAGCGAAATGGGTTTTAACTATACTTGCAGCGGTACGGGGTATTCCGGCGGCGCCGGAGAAGCCTGTGAAGGGAAATATACGTCATGCACTTGCAGTAGTCCGTATGCATGGAATGGTTCGGCTTGTGCCTGCCCATCGACATATAAATACACCTGTTCCGGCACCGGCTATGCCGGCGGCGCAGGCACGGCCTGCGGCGGCAAATATACGGAATGCACTTGTGCAAGCGGGTATAATTGGGAGAGCGGACAATGTAAAGCGCAGGCGATATGGGGTACTTGCTCGGGTTATGCGGCACAGTGTTCACTTGGGGATATCTTATTTAGTGACGGAACTTGCAGCGCGAATAAAGTGTCGGGTAAAACACCGATAGCGGTTGTGGTCTATAAATCGGGCAACTGCGGACAAGCGATGGCGTTAAAGTCGATAGGCAACTATGAGTGGGGTGGGTATGGTACAGATATCTCGACATTACCGAACTATACATCAAACTCAGCAGCCTCAAAAGACTATGCAAGTTGTGAGAATAGTAAAAAGATAAGAGCACAGGGAAATAGCAGTACCTATCCGGCAGTATGGGCAGCATATAACTATACAACAACAGGAACAAAGGCGGGAGATTGGTGCCTACCGGCAGCAGGAATATTTACCTCAATCTACAATAATCAAAGCACCATAAACACAGGATTCAGCCGTGCAAATGGGACACAATTCACATCGAGCACCCACGCTTGGTCGTCGTCCGAGTACGGTAACGCCCGCGCGTGGTACTCAGGCTTTAACGGCGGCTACGGTTTGCTCAGCAGCCTTAAGAACTACTACTACGAGGTCCGCCCCGTCATTGAGTTTTAGTTTTTTATCTCAACAAACAAAAATCCCCTTAAACAAAAATGATCTGTACCCCTGGGGATTTCTTTTTTATTTCCACTTCTTAGGGGGACAGATCAACTTTTGTGGGGCGTTTTGATTTTTTTTATCGAAAAAAAGCTTGCATTTTTTGCAAAAACAAGTATAAAGTCTAATTCAGAATTAAAAATTTTTTTCATAAGGTATAAATAAAATGGCACGCGTAACAGTCGAAGATTGTGTTGAAAAAATTCCAAACCGCTATGAACTTCTTATGGTTGCCGCTCAGCGCGCTAAGGATATCAGCGCCGGCGCTCCGATCACGGTTTCTCGTGACAATGATAAAAATCCGGTAATCGCTTTGCGCGAAATTGCCGATGGTACGGTTAATATTGAAGAACTGCAGAAGTCTTTGGTATTGGGCTTGCAAAAATATGTTGAAGTTGAAGAGCCTGAGGAAGAAGAGCTTGAAATTTTGGCTGCTGAAAAAGAGTTGGCTGATTTGGATGAGCAGTTCTCTGCCGTTGCGCTTGATGCGGCTGATGTTGATGATACCATGCAGATTCATGATGCTGATGATGATTTGGATTTAGATGCTGATTCAGATGCCGACTCGGATTTGGCGCTTGATGATGATATGTTGGATGATGATGCACTCGATATGGGTGACGACATGGGCGGAGATTTTGACGAGGAAGAATAATCTCCTATTCAACATTTTTTAAGGTTCTCCGGTTTATGATTGTTGCAGTTACTTTCGAGTGCGAATCGCAACAGCCGTAAGCCGGATTTTTTTGTGATTGGGCGCAAGATTTTAGAAGTGGATAAACAAGTAGATGTTAAGACAATATGAATTAGTCGAATTAGTAAAATCTTATGATCCGGACGCTGATGAAGATGCGCTCAACCGGGCTTATGTCTTTGCCATGAAAAAACACGGGGCTCAGCTCAGAGAATCGGGCGACCCGTATTATTCTCATCCGATTGAAGTGGCTGGTATTTTAACCAAGTTTAAGTTGGATTGCTCTTCTATTATTGCCGGATTGTTGCACGATACGGTTGAAGATACTGATACCACTATTGAAGAAATTCAACAATTGTTTGGCAAACAGGTGGCGGCGATTGTTGATGGGGTGACTAAACTTGCCATGATTGAGCAAAAGTCAGGCAGCAGCAAACAGGCAGAAAACTTTCGTAAGCTGCTTTTGGCAATGTCTGATGATATTCGTGTTTTGCTGATAAAGCTGGCAGACAGACTGCATAATATGCGCACACTCCATTTCTGCAAGCCGGAAAAACGGGCGCGCATTGCTAAAGAAACTTTGGATATTTATGCGCCTTTGGCCGAACGTATCGGTATGCAGGAAATTAAAAGTGAGTTGGAAGAAATCGCTTTTGCCGAGCTGCACAAAGAAGCTCATGATTCAATCGTTGCTCGTTTAAACTTCTTGCGTGAAAAAGACAGTAATATCGTTCCGAAAATTATTGAACAGCTGCAAAAAGATATGGAAGAAAACGGCATAAAAGCCTCGGTTACGGGAAGAGAAAAAACGCCGTATTCCATTTGGCGAAAGATGCAGCAGAAAAATGCTTCTTTTGAGCAACTTCTTGATATTATGGCTTTTCGTATTTGCGTAGAAGATATTGGAACCTGTTATCAGGCTTTGGGCGTTATTCATAGTAAATATCATATGATTCCGCGGCGTTTTAAGGATTATATTTCAACACCGAAACCAAATGGGTATAAATCTATTCATACCGGTGTTATCGGACCGGAAAATACCAGAATCGAAATTCAAATCCGCACTTTTGAAATGCACGAGATTGCTGAAAAAGGTGTGGCTGCTCACTGGGCTTATAAGCAAGGGCAAAAAGTTGAAGGGCGTAATTTCCGTTGGATGCGCGAGTTGCTTGAGATTTTGGAACAAGCACAGAATCCTGAAGAGTTTTTGGAAAACACAAAACTTGAAATGTATAACGATCAGGTTTTCTGCTTTACGCCGAAGGGAGATTTAATCGGTTTGCCGATAAACTCAACACCGGTTGACTTTGCTTATGCTGTTCATTCCTCTGTTGGTGATACTTGTGTTGGTGCCAAGATTAACGGTGAGATAAAGCCCTTAAGAACGGTTTTGCAGAATGGTGATCAAGTTGAGGTTTTGACCTCAAAGGCGCAGCATCCTTCAACCGAGTGGGAGCGTTTTGTGGTTACCGGAAAAGCCAAAGCTGCTATTCGCCGTTATGTTCGCGCCCATAAAAGAGACCAGTTTATTGCGCTTGGTAAAGATATTTTGGATCGTCAGTTCAAAGGTGAAAAGCTGGGGTTTTCTGAAAAAGCTTTGGTTAATATTATGCCGAATTTTGAGGCAGAATCCATCGATGACATATATGCCAAAGTCGGTGAAGGATTAATTACCGGCTGGGATGTTTTGCGCGCGGTTTATCCGGCTTATAAGCAATCAAAACTTGAAAAAGTGGTTAAGGCGATAAAAGTTCCGAGCCTGAAAAATGTTTTGAAAAAGAACAAAAGTAAGAGCGAGCCTTTGAAGATAAAAGGGCTGGTGCCCGGAATGGCTGTGCATTTTGCCGGTTGTTGTCACCCATTGCCGGGGGACAGAATTGTCGGTATTGTTACTACCGGAAAAGGTGTGGCTGTTCATACTATTGACTGTAAGGTTTTGGAAAAATTTGCTGATGAGCCGGAGCGTTGGTTGGATATTGCTTGGGGCGATGAAGCTGAAAACGAAATGCATGTTGGTCGTTTAAAAATTATGCTGGCGAATGAACCCGGAGCTTTGGCGGATTTGTCAAATTTGGTGGCACGCAATAACGGCAATATTGCGAATTTAAACATTGTTTATCGTACCGTAAGTTATTTTGAACTTTTGGTAGATATTGAAGTTAAAGATGTTAAACACCTAAATGATATTATAGCGGCGTTAAAAGCAAGTCGTGTGGTTAGTTATGTTGCTCGTTCGGCACAATAGAAAGGAAAACTCATGATTATCGGAATAGGTTCTGACATTACAAATATTTCAAGATTTGAACGCTCCATAAAAGCTTATGGTGTGCGTTTGATTGATCGTGCATTGGGAAAAGAAGAAAAAGTTGAACTTGAGAAAAAAGAGTTTATTTCTCCGCAAGAATATGCTGCCAGTGTGGCTAAGCGTTTTGCTGCAAAAGAGGCTTGTTCAAAGGCTTTGGGAACGGGGTTTCGTAATGGAATTTATTTGAGCCAGATACAGACCGTTCATAACAAAGACGGCAAGCCTGAGATTGTGCTTTCGGGCAAGGCTTTGGAGCAGTTTCAAAAACTTTGCGGCGGAAAGGTTGGGGGTATTCATCTGAGCATAAGCGATGATTATCCATGGGCGCAGGCCGTTGTTATTATTGAGCAGTTGGGGTAGATTGTTTTAGATAAAATTGCGGGGAGCAGGGTTATCTAAAATAATCGCTAAAGAAGAGCGAGGAAAAAATGGAAAAAGAAGAAAGTTTGGCAGAAACCATAAAGACTGTTATTTATGCAATATTGATTGCGGTTGTTATTCGTACGTTTTTGTATGAGCCGTTTAAGATACCGTCAGGTTCTATGTATCCGTCACTTTATGTCGGAGATTTTTTGTTTGTGTCAAAATATACTTATGGTTATTCGAAGCATTCGTTTCCGTTTAGTTTGCCGCTGTTTGAGGGAAGAATCTGGACCGACGAACCGGAGCGCGGTGATGTGGTTGTTTTCAAGTTTCCGCAAGATAATCGCACGGATTATATTAAGCGTGTTATCGGGCTTCCCGGAGATAAGATTAAGCTTGAAAACGGCAGATTGTATATTAACGGTAATTTGGTTGAGCGCGAACAGATTGATGACTTTGTGTTGAGAGACAAATATGGTAATGTTGAGCGTTTTCGCCAATATGTTGAGACTTTGCCAAACGGGGTGAAGCATAATATTTTAGAGGTTTCTGATTCTGAGCTTTATGATGATGTGCCGGAGTTGACCGTGCCGGAAGGAAGTTATTTCATGATGGGAGATAATCGTGATCGCTCAGATGACAGCCGCGTTAATGTGGGCTTTGTACCGTTTGAAAATTTGGTCGGAAAGGCAAGAGTTTTGTTCTTTTCTTATGACGGAAACGGTGGTCCGTGGTATAAGTTATGGAATTTGCCGCGTCAAATTCGCTGGAGCCGTATGTTTGATAAGATAAACTAAAAAAGAGGCCGATAATATGAATGCATATGAAGATTTGGAAGCGGCTTTGGGTTATGTTTTTAAGCACAAGAGTTTGTTGAAGCAGGCGTTAACTCATAGCAGTGTTACCGGTAATACTGATGAAAATTATGAGCGGTTGGAGTTTTTGGGGGACCGCGTTTTAGGTTTGGCCGTTGCTGAAATGCTGTACAAAGAATTTAAGAAAGAGTCGGAAGGAAGCTTGTCGCAGCGGCATACGGCTTTGGTTTGTAAAGAGACGGTGGCAGAGGTTTCTCGGAATTTGGGGATTGATAAAAAGGTTCGCATAGCCACTGAAGATATTCGAGAAAATGACAATGTTTTGTGTGATGTCGGTGAGGCGATAATCGGAGCGATTTTTTTAGAAAGCGGTGCGGATGAGGCTTTTGCGTATGTGCGTCATCATTGGGAGAAACAGTTGCACAAGGCTGTTATTCCGCCAAAAGATTGTAAGACGGCACTGCAGGAAATGGCTCATACCAAAGGGCTGGAGATGCCGGTTTATGAGGTTATAAAACGCGAAGGTTCGGAGCATGAGCCGATTTTTCATATTGCGGTTCGGTTGGGGGCTGACAGAGAAGAAATCGGAACAGGTAAGAATAAAAAACTGGCAGAACAAGATGCTGCTCATAAAATGCTTGAAAAAATAAGGAGTTTGCCCGACCATGGTAAATAAGAAAAAAAACACACAACAAGAGCCGGCAACTCGTTGCGGATTTGTTGCATTGATTGGGGCGCCAAATGCCGGAAAGTCAACCATTACCAATAATTTTGTGGGGTCAAAGGTGTCAATCGTATCACCCAAAGAGCAGACCACGCGGACGATGGTTAAGGGTATTGGAATCTATGGCAATACGCAAATTATTTTTCTTGATACTCCAGGGATTTTTAAGCCCAAAAGAAGACTGGACAGAGCGATGGTGGCTTCGGCTTGGGGCGGGGTCGGTGATGCTGATATAACGGTTTTGGTTGTTGATGCGCATAAAGGTGTTGATGCGCAAGTTGAGGCGATTATTGATGCTTTGAAGGAAAAGAAAACACCGGCGGTTTTGGTCTTAAACAAGATTGATTTAATCAAAAAAGAAAAGCTTTTGGCGTTGAGTGCAGACTTGAACGAAAGATATCCGTTTGAAGAAACTTTTATGATGTCGGCGACAAAGGGAGAGCATACCGACGAGTTTTATGCTTATTTGGCAGAGCATTTGCCCGAGAGCCCGTGGTATTATCCCGAAGAGCAGATGTCGGACATGCCCTTAAAGTTATTAGCGGCAGAGATTGTGCGCGAAAAGTTATTTTTGTATTTGCAGCAAGAAATTCCTTATGAATTGACGGTTGAGCCGGAGCTGTGGCAAAGGCGAGCAGATAATTCCGTTCGGGCTGAGATGACAATCTATGTTCAGAGAGAAAGCCAGAAGATAATTGTTTTGGGCAAAGGCGGCACGATGATAAAGAAAATCGGGCAGGCGGCACGGCAAGAAATTGAACGATTGCTTGATGATAGAATTCATCTGTTTTTGTTTGTTAAGGTTCGGGAAAACTGGGGAGATGATCCGGCGCGCTATAGCGAATGGGGCTTGAATTTTAATGCCTAGGATATAGATTAAAAAAAAGAGACAACATCAAAGGAGGAAAACATGAAAAAAGTTTTGGTTGCTGCATTAGGGCTGTTGGGCTTGAGTGCTTGTGCCAGTCACAATCTTTGTGCAACTTATACAGGTGTTTTGCCGGCGGCAGATGGTCCGGGGATTGCTACGGAGCTGGTGTTGAATCCGAACGGAACATTTGAGTTAGAACGGGTTTATGTGGGAAAGAGCACTACGGTTTTTGCAGATTCCGGTACTTATAGCATTAGTGATGACGAAGTTTTGACGCTTAATTCCGAGAGTATGGAAATTTCGTATTATCAGTTGGAAGAAGGGCAAGTGCGCAAGCTGGATAATCATATGCAGCCGATAATCGGTTCTTTGTCAGAGTATTATATTTTGACGGAAAGTAATACTTGCAATCGTCCATAAATGTTATTGTGATATGATTAATAAGAGGGAAAGATTGAAAGGTCTTTCCTTTTTTTATGAAGATGACTATAAAAATTTTGATTTAAAAGTCGTGAAGCGGGGGCTTGGGTCCTCCGCTTCACTTCGTATAATTATATTATAGCCTTACCTTACGGTTGAGGCCAAAAGTCAATTTCAAACCAACCTCACAGACAACTGGGTTGTATTCTTTTTCTCCTGCATTGTATTTGTAGGAGAAGACTCGTCCATAAACACCAATCGAGTTGGTGTAATGGAGTTGTTTGGTTACCCCAATTTCTGCACCGTAACGGAAGGAATTCCCTTTATAGGGGATTTCAACCGTTGTATTGCAGTCCACCACCACGTATTTGAATTTTACGTGTTGATATCCTGCGAACACGCCGGCGTATATGTTCCAATTTCTTCCCTTTGCAGGGAGGAAATCGTAGTATGCGCCGAGGTCGGTTATCAGACCAATTTTTTTGTTCCCCAGATATTCAAACTGGGTCGCACCCCCGCGGAACTCCGCGTGCCAGTGCTTAAACTCATGACCCACGGAGATAGCTCCGGTTGGGTTAATAGAGTTCTTTTCGTTGACCTTCAAGGCGTTAATACCGCCGTTGAGGCTCATATACCAGCCAGTGCGCCTGTAGTAAGTGGCTACACCGTTTTTCATGACCTCCGTGAACGGGCCGTTGCCGACCTTTGCGGAGATTTTCAGATACTGTGCCATCAGGCAGTCGTCAGACGACTGTGCATTGGCGTTTATACTCAAAATGCTGGCGATAACAGCCACGAGGGCTGCCAAAATATAATTTTTTCCCATAATTTTATTTTTTTTTTTGATTTATAAATAGGAAAGCAGGGCGGGAAAATTTAATATGCCCCGCTTTCCGTAAAAAAACTCTCAATATATATCAATAAGCACCAAATGTGGCTGAGCCATATTCGTTGCTTAAGGTTACGGTACCATCGGCGTTAACAGTTTCCTTTACAGACAGAATACCAGAAGGATAACCCTTGATGGTGATTTCTGACATAGGAACTGCACCGATTGCAGAACCATCGGCTCTGTAGTAATAGTAAACTGTATTATTGTCTACTATACGAACCGGAACTCCACCCATTTCTGTAACAGTGCCACCAGGGTTGGTACCCCGAGCTACTTCAACGTTTCCTGCTTTCTTAACGATGCAATTACCGTTGTTATAGACTGTGGCAAATGTTACATAAGGTGTTCCTGTGGCCGTGAACGTAACAGCAGAATAATAGGCAACAGCGCCAATATTTTGTGTCGGTTCATCCGGTTCAGAAGCCTCAATTCTCTCAACGCAGTCGTCGCTATCATTTGCGATTTCAACGCCATCTGCAAACAAACGAGCTGTGAAGCTGTAAGTATTGCTGCTGGAAGTTGAAGAAGTGCGGCTGATAGCTCCGGTTACGGTACCGTTTATGGTAAGATTATGGTTCTTGCCTCCATAAGAAACAACATAGGTTGTCTGCAAAGATGCAGTGGCCTTGTTGTTACCGCGGTTTGATGCAAAAACATAATCCTTGGCTCCGTCGTAATTGAACTGGCTGTTGTTAAGAGAGATGCCGGTGGCACCTTCTTCAGCGGTCCAATCAGCCACAGCTGTTGCAGTCAGACTATAAATGAGATTAACATAGTTCTCCACGGTCTTATTCAGATCTGTGTTTACTGTATGTCTTTCAATCTCATTGTAGTACAACTTTCCGTCGCGAACACCGGTTTTTTCAACAAAGTATGAAACTTCGTCTTTTTCCGGTTCTTCTTCTTTTTCAATTGTTTCAATACAGTTGTCACTGTCTGAAGCAATTTCTTGACCATCGGCAAGTAACTTAGCATTAAATGCATAAGTGTTCTTGCTAGAAGTTGAAGATACAAGATTTACAGAAGCCTGAACAGCACCTGTTACGGTCAGAGTATAGCTCTTGCCCATATAGGTTACTGTATAAGATGTCTGTAAGCTGGCCTTGGCAATATTGTTGCCACGGTTACTGCCAAAGATGTAATCCTTAGCGGTGGTATAATTCTGAGCATAAGTGCTCAGCAAGATACCAGTGGCGTTGGCTGTTGTGCTCCAGTCTGCAGTTGCAATGGCGTTCAGACTGTAAACGAGGTCGATACTCTTCTCCACTGACTTGTTCAGTTCAGTGTTGATTGTATGAGTTTCAATCTCGTTATAATACAGCTTGTCGCCTTTTACACCGACTTTTTCAACATTGTATGTTACAACGTCTTGGTCGGGGATTTCTTCTTCTTCAATGGTCTCAACGCAGTCGTCGCTAGCGGTAGAAATTTCAACGCCGTCGGCAAGAACAACACTATTAAAGCGATAAGTGTTCTTGTCTGAGGTTGATGAAACCAGTTCTACAGAACCTTGTACGGCACCGGTAATGGTCAAGGTGTAATCCTTGCCCATGTAGTTGATGACGTATTCGGTCTGCAGTTCTACTGCAGCAACATTGTCGCCACGGTTACTACCAAAAACATAGTTCTTAGCAGTGGTATAATTCTGAGCATAAGTGTTCAGTAAAATACCAGTGGCGCCTGCCTTGGCCGTCCAGTCGTTTACAGCGTAAGCGTTATGCTTTTTCACAATCACCGGAGTGCTTCCTTCTACGGTCTTATTCAGTTCCGTATTAACAGAATGCATTTCGATCATGTTGTAGTACAACATCTTGTCAGAACGAACTGCCACCTTCTGAACATTGTAGGAAACAATGTCTTCTTCCGGTTTCTGCTCGATTGACTTGCTGTAAGCGACTTCTTGATTCTTGATTACCAACGCGCTACCGCCGTTAAACAACGAGTAGTTAATCAGATCCAAATAAGTCTCGGATGTTTCCGAAGTCTCAATCGGATTGACTCCCATTTCCACGCCTACGCGTGAAACACTATATTTCTCATTCCATACGAGGATGTCGAATCCATCGATATGATAATAAATATTCTCGCGACCTTTTACGGTTACCTTATGCGAAAAATCTGCATAAGACCAAGTAGAAGTATATTCTACGTTGTCGAAAGAATAATTGAAATCAGTGCCACTTGTGCGACTTACCTCGGTCAGGCCGGGGTTCGACGCATTGTAAGTGCGGAGGTTCGTTGCTTTGCGGCTGTCGGTGCTCATGCTGGCGCTGCGAGCGATGCTCATCGGCTCACGATGCTCACCATCCTTGTCGTATACGGTTACAAGCGTCCACTTGATGTAGTCGCCTTCCTCTTTAAAATCTTCACCGTATGCGGAGATGATGAAATCGTCATCGTCGCCACCGCTTTCACCGTTTTCTACCTTAACCAAGGTCAAAGTAGATGACAACTCCTTGCTTTCAGAACCATAGGTTCCGTTAGCTTTGAAGTTGATTGGGAGACGGTCACCGCTGATACCATTATCACTAATGGAAATTTCAGCGAGTTCGGTAGCGCAGTACAGCGGTTGAAACTCCTTGCCGTTCGGCAGAACAATCGTAGGATATTCCCAATAACCTGCAAAGGTCATGGTACCACGATTGGTCTTCATTGTTAAGGTGTTTTTCATGCCAGTCAGCGTGATAGTACATCCATACTGGCTGTCATTACGAACTTCTCCTGTTCTGATGTTTTCTGCCTTGGATGCAGAAGACTTTGAATAAGAGAGTTCAGAAACCTTAACCTCCTTGTCGGACGGAGCCTCGTAGGAGTGCTGACGAGCAATGCTGAGTTCACCGACGAGTTCTTCGGAGCCGTCTGACCAAATTTTGATCAGATCCGCTGTCCAGTTGTCACCAGCCAGTTCCTCGTTGATCACTTCGTAATCAACGAGCTCCTTGTCACCTTCGTCCGGCGGCAGAATGCTACCACCGTCTTTAGCCACCTTAAACGGTCTCTCGATCGTCAAGGTTCTTGTTTCTTTGTCAACGGTAACTGTACCAGAGATGGCAGCTACCTTAACAAAGTAGTTTTCCTCTTCTTTTACTGTGCGAACAGTCGTGTTCTCATATTCATAAGAAACCTCGATGTTGCACAAATCTGTCTTAGTCACGCCGGCAATTGTCAGCGAAGAGACAGATTTGCTAGAAGAGGTCAAGAAGGCGATTTTGGAGCCGGCACCCCAGTCAAGGAACAACACGGTACCATTGCTGGTCTCGCGTGTCTCCTGGGCGGGAGTTTCGTCGAACAGGCCTGCGTTGTCCGCAGACACATATAATGTGTCGCGGTAGCCGAAGCCAACGGCAGCGGCGTTGATGTTATATTCCGGAGCTGCCATTTGGGTGGTGCCGTCGGAATACACAATTGTTGCGTTGTACTTCAGCAAAGCGTTGGCGTAAGCGCCGCCGTCTGCCAGTTCAACGGTGTATTCCTCGCTGCGGGTCAGCGTGGCATTTTTTGATGACCATTCGATGTTCTGCACGGGGCAGTCACCGTTTACATGGTCAACGCGGACAACTGTCACCTCTGGATCTGGATCCGGATTGCTGTCCGGACAATCCGGGCAAGGTGTCGTCGTAGTAGTGACGTCATCAATGCCGGTCTCGCAACCGGTGAAAACGAATACGCTAGCCATTGCGAAAATGGCAAGAATCATTGCAGTCGCGTAACCTGCAAGGATGTTTTGAATCTTTCTCATGATTTCGAAAATTTTATTTGTTATTATTATTTTTTTGTTTTTTTTGAAATATGTTGAACCTCAAGGTGCGAACACAATGAGGTTAGAAAAAAATTTGAAACTCCATGCAGATTAGCTCAGCCGGAGACATAACCGAATGTCTTTAGTCTGAAAGCCTTAAACCTTTTTGATATACCAAAATGAATTTTTCTTTATAAATCTTAAAAAAATTAAGATGAGAAAAAAATATTTTGTATGGGGAATAATACTTTCAATAATATAAAAAGACATAGTTATATTTTGTCTATTATAGAGTAGCATAAAACATCTTTGTTTGCAAGAAAAATCTTTATATTTTAATGAAATTTTAACCTTTTAACGGGCGGATTCTTGTGTCTTTTTGCCGAAAGGGGACAAAATTGACATCGGTCTCGGCCTGAGAAAATAAGTAAAATAGCCTGTTAAAGCAATGTAGAAAAAAATGTTTGCAGAATCTGTCAAAGGTTTTATCCGATTTGTCCGGCTTTTCATTTGAATCAAGAGAGGCGACTCGAGGTTGTCTTGCAATGAATCTTCTAAAAAAATAGGCCGCGAGTCGAAATGAGCGTGCCAAAAGCAGCCAAGCGCTTGTGTATAAAACGTTTGTAGATAAAATTTTGCTTGAAGAATCTTGAATCATGTTATACATTCTTCGCAGTTTGATAACTAAATGACCGCGAATCAGACTCACTTCCTTGTGGGGGTGTGTCTGAGGTTTCGGTCTCGTTTTAACCTTAATGCTATAAGGAGCTGAATTAACCATGACTAAATGGGTTTATACATTTGGTGACGGCAAAGCCGAAGGCGATGCTACCATGCGCAACCTCCTCGGCGGAAAAGGTGCTAACCTTGCTGAGATGAATAAGGTTGGCTTGCCGGTTCCTCCGGGATTTACCGTTACAACCGAAGTTTGTACTTATTATTACAATAATAATCACACCTATCCGGCTGACTTGAAAGATCAAGTTAAAGAAGCTGTTGCCGGTGTTGAAAAAATTATGGGCAAGAAATTTGCTGATGCTAACAATCCGTTGCTCTTCTCCGTTCGTTCCGGCGCTCGCGTTTCTATGCCGGGTATGATGGATACCGTACTTAACCTCGGCTTGAATGATGAAACCGTTAAAGCTTTGGCTAAGGCTTCCGGCTCTGAAAGATTTGCTTATGACTCTTATCGCCGCTTTTTGCAGATGTTCTCCGATGTTGTGCTCGGTGCCGACCTCGATGAATATGAAGGCGCTCTCGAAGCTATGAAAAAGGCTAAGGGCTATAAGTCTGATACTGATTTGACTGCCGATGATTTGAAAGAACTCGTTAATGAGTATAAAGAAATCGGTAAGAGACTCGGTAAAGTCGTTCCGCAAGATCCTTGGGATCAACTTTGGGCCGGTATCGGTGCCGTATTTGGTTCTTGGATGGTTGACCGTGCTATTACCTATCGTAAATTAAACAACATTCCTGGTGACTGGGGTACTGCCGTTAACGTTCAGACCATGGTCTTCGGTAATGCTGGTGATGACTGCGCTACCGGTGTTTGCTTCTCTCGTGACCCGGCTACCGGTGAAAATGTTTATTACGGTGAATATCTTGTCAACGCTCAAGGTGAAGACGTTGTTGCCGGTATTCGTACTCCGCAACCGATGGCTTCTAAAGGCGACGGTACTTCTTTGGAAGAAAAATGGCCGCACCTTTATAAAGAGTTGGTTGATGTTCGTAATAACCTCGAAAATCACTACAAAGATATGCAGGATATGGAATTCACCATTGAACACGGTAAACTTTGGATGCTCCAATGCCGTAACGGTAAACGTACTGCCGCTGCTGCTGTTCGTATGGCCGTTGAAATGGTTGAAGAAGGCTTGTTGAATAAAGAAGAAGCTATTATGCGCGTTGGTGCTCAACAGCTCGATCAGCTCTTGCACCCGATGCTTGATCCGAAAGCTCCGAAAACCGTTATTGCTACCGGTTTGCCGGCTTCTCCGGGTGCTGCCGTCGGTCGTGCTGTATTCAGCGCTGAAGATGCTGAAGCTTGGGCCGCTAAAGGTGAAAAAGTTATCCTTATCCGTAACGAAACTTCTCCGGAAGATATTGGTGGTATGCATGCTTCTCAAGGTGTTATTACCGCTCGCGGCGGTATGACCTCTCACGCAGCCGTTGTTGCTCGTGGTATGGGTACTCCTTGCGTTTCCGGTTCTCATGAAATCCACATCGACTATGCTAAAAAGACTATGACAACCGATAAGGGCGTTGTTGTTAAAGAAGGTGATTGGGTTTCTTTGGACGGTGCTAAAGGTCAGATTATTGAAGGCAAAGTTCCGACCGTTGAAGCTGATACCAACTCTGGTAACTTCGGTAAACTCATGTCTTGGGTTGATGAAATCCGCACTATGGAAGTTCGCGCTAATGCTGAAACTCCGAAAGATGCTAAGCAAGCTCGTGACTTCGGTGCTCAGGGTATTGGTTTGGCTCGTACCGAACACATGTTCTTTGATGCTAACCGTATTTCTGATATGCGCGCTATGATCCTTTCTGACAATGAAGAAGGTCGTCGTGCCGCTTTGGCTCGCTTGTTGCCTTATCAGAAGCAGGACTTCAAAGATTTGTTCAAAATTATGGACGGTCTGCCGGTTAACGTTCGTTTGCTCGACCCGCCTCTTCACGAGTTCTTGCCGCACACTGATGCTGAAATGCTCGAACTCGCTAACAAGATGGGCATGACTCTCGAAAAAGTTAAACAGCGCGCTAATGCTTTGCACGAAGCTAACCCGATGCTTGGTCACCGTGGTTGCCGTTTGCCGATTACCTATCCGGAAATCTGTGAAATGCAAACTCGCGCTATCTTGGAAGCTGCTTTGGAATGCCAAGATGAAGGTATTAAAGTTTTGCCGGAAATCGAAGTTCCTTTGACTGGTTCTAAGAAAGAGCTCGATATTGTTAAAAACATTATTGATACAACCGCTGAAAAAGTCTTCGCCGAGAAAGGTAAGAAGATTAAGTATGAAGTCGGTTCAATGATTGAGTTGCCGCGCGCTGCTTTGCGTGCTGACGAATTGGCTCAGTCTGCTGAATTCTTCGGATTTGGTACAAACGACTTGACCCAAACAACTTTGGGTATGAGCCGTGATGATACCGGTGCTATTCTTGACGAATATCGCGCTCGTGGTGTTTATGTTGCTGATCCGTTTGCATCTATCGATGTTGATGGTGTTGGTATGCTTGTTAAGATGGCTTGCGAAAAAGCTCGCAGCACCAACCCGACCATTACGCTTGGCGTATGTGGTGAACACGGTGGTGATCCGGCATCTATCGACTTCTTCCAGACTTGTGACATGAACTATGTTTCATGCTCTCCGTTCCGTGTACCGGTTGCTCGTTTGGCAGCAGCTCAAGCAGCGGTTAAGTATGGAAAGACTAAGGCGTCTAAGAAGGCCGCATAATTAAACTGTGTATAACGGGCGACTAATACAGATTTTGCGGATAGGAAAAATGCTCACCTACTTCTATGTAGGCTCCGCTTTTTCCTTCCTGAAATCTTATTATTCGCCTCGTTCTCCACAGTTTAAGTTAAACTGTGTATAACAAGCACATCTAGAGGCATTTTACGCTGTCTCGAAAAATTCACGTACTGTTTTTGTATGCTAAAATTTTTCCCACAGCGAGAAATGCCTCTATTTTTTGTGTTTTTGTTAATGTAGGTTGATATAAAGGCCAATTAGGAGAGCGAGAGATATTCTTTAATAACTTGACAAATATTTTAAAAACGTTACTTTAGCTTTTGTTTTTAATTCTTATTATGTTTAATTAAATACTTACAATTATGATGAATTTACCAAGTTTTGAAGAGGTTTATATTTGCTCACAAATGCAAGTGGACCGTTATCATGAGTTATTGCAAGAAGGTGAAAATGTTTCTGATGATGAGGTTGGTGTTTTAGAAGATGCTTATGAGTCTCATCGGCAAGTTTTGGAGCTTTTGCAAAAAATGTTTGAAGAGAGTTTTCCTAACATTAAGGTTATGTTGTCGGGGGCTTTGTCTTATAACCAGTTTTCGGCTTATTGGGGATTGTTGCTCAAATATCCGGAGCTTTGTAGAGGCATTGAATGGAAAATTTTTACGGCTTTTTCTGAGGTGGCGCGCAAGATTCAATACAAATCACCGCAAGAGGCTTTTAGAAAGTGTTTGCCTGAAATTTCTGCCTTGTTTGCGACGCCGGTGATGGTGGCTTATGTGTGGGAACGCTGCAATCAGTCAACCAGTTTGATTTTTGCGTTTTTGCGTTGGCTTTCTTCGGATTTGTTTTCGGCTGAGATTGGGGCAAATCTGGAGAAATTTTATAAGGCAATTCTTGATTATTCCAAGGGAAAAGAATGGACTGAAAATCAAAAATTGTTGGTTGAGATGTTGAAATCTCATTAAAACACAAAAAACTGCCGGCTTTATGCGGGCAGTTTTTTGTGTTTTAAAACTCGGTAAACAAAACAGGGCGGACATCATTTAATGCCGTTTGTTCTGCATAGCGAATTCCATGAGTTGAATAGCAGCAGACGCAGTCTTCGCAAGGGGAGGTGGCTGATACAATGCTTTTTATCAGCGGTGCTTTAATCTTTTCAAGACTTTGGTTGACCTCTTTGATGTTGCGAAAAATGGCGATTGTTTCCTCAATGGAGGGTAAGAAGGCTTGTCCTGCTTTAATGCCGTTTTGATGGTAATTAAAACAATAAGACGCTGCTTCGACTCTTCCGGAGTGTTTCTCTGCTTGTTCGAGCAACATTTGGGTGGCTTCTTTGCCTGATAGATTTTGTGGAATTACTAAGCGTAAGTTGTTTGAAGCCCAAGGAAGCCTGTGTTGGTCAAGGCAAAATGACCAAAATCCTTTGCTCTCCACCAGTGCTACTATTGCAGAAATTTCTTGGTCTTCTTTTTGCTCAAAAGAAGTGCTTCCGTCGCTGTAATAAAACATTCCTGCGGCAATCTTGCGGCTGGGGTCATCTGTTTGTAAAATTGTTTTATCCATAATCTATAACTTAATAATAATAAACTTTTAGCTTTATAAAAGAGAGGTGTTTTTTTGTCAAGAAAAAGAATTAAAAAAACAAAAAAATGGTATTGACATTGATGATGGAATCATGTATATAAGTCTCAACAAATTGCTTCATCGTCTAATGGTAGGACAGCGGACTCTGACTCCGTTAATCGTGGTTCGAATCCATGTGAAGCAGCCAAGTTATGTAGAGGTTGGATTTTACGGTCTAACCTCTTTTTTTTAGGTTATTAAGTGTTGTCAGTTGTTTTTTTGTGCTTTTCAATTAATCATTATAATTGAATCATTTTGTTGTTAATGAAATGGTAATTGTTGAATATGAATAATTACTATATTATTATTTTTTTACTAAAGTAATGTTTAAATTTCAATGTTGTTGCGAGGGAAGCATGTCAAAAACTATTGAAGAATTGAAAAGAATTTGGCTGCAAGATAATAAAGCCTTTAAAACTAAAGAACTTGGTGGATTACAAACATTTATTACTGATATTTTCAAATGTCCTCAATTATTTAATCTTAAACAAGGATATGAAAGTACGTCTGATAAAGATAGAAAAAATGAATTTACAATTGAGAAAAATAAAAATAAACGAAGAGCTGACATTGTTATTTTTATAAAAGGTAATGATATTGTTATTCCTGTTGAAGTTGAAAGATATGGAAATATTGGGGCTGGTGTTTCACAACTTATTGATTATCAAAACGATTATCAAAAATCCTATGGTATTCTGACGGATGGTTATTCTTGGAGATTTTATAATAATACAGTTTATAAAGTATTTACATTGGATGAAATACTTGAAAAATTTGATGTATTTGAGACGTTTTGGAGAGATTATATTACTGAGGAAAATTATTATCTTAATTTTTTTTGTGGAGGAGATGGCCAATCAACTATAGAGGAAAGTTTAAAAGTTGAAGAAAATAAAGAATTATTTTTTGAAGATATAACTAATCTAATTCAAAAATTTAAAAATAAATTAGATATAGTTGGGTACTTATGCGAAAAAGGGACCGTTGATAGTAATAAAAAAGCTACTGAAATTGCTTATGCATATTTCATACAATTTATTCTTTACAAAAATTTAGTTGATAATTGCTATTCAACTTTCCATGAAGAATTTACGAAAAGAATGCATAATATATATAAAGGTTTAAAAGCAGGATTATACAGAACTGTTTCATTAGAAGTATTTTCAATTTCAGGATTTATTTCTGATAAGTTATATAAGCCTTTTAGTAAAGAACAAGAATATATTAATAAAAAATTAAATGAAGTTATCAGAAAGCCTGAAGTATTGTTAGACGAGGTTACATTATGGTTAGATATAATTGTTTTTATTAAAAAATACAATTTTGCAAATATGAAAAATGAAATTTTTGGCTATATATATGAAAATTATCTTAAAGAATTATATTCGGAGGAAAATAAAGGTCAATATTTTACCGATCCGGCAATTGTTAACTTCATGCTTGATGAAGTTGGTTATACAATAAAAAACATTAAGAAGTTGCATAAAAAGGGAGCGTTGTCAATTATAGATCCTTCGTGTGGAAGTGGAACTTTTTTATATAGTGTAGTAGATAGAATTGTTACGGCCTTGTTTGATGGAACAGAACCAAGTGCTGAGGTAGTTGAAAAAATTGTCAATGATAATGTTTTTGGTCTAGATATAGAAGAATTTCCTTTATATCTTGCTGAAATGAATATCTTAATGAGAATGCTTCCAATTATCATTAATAAAGATTACACAAATCCGATTGATAAAAAAATTAAAGTATTTAAAACTCAAGATAGTATTTCAGAATTTATAGATGCGGGAATAAGTGGGCAGATTGATGCAGGTCTAGATGAGAATACAGGACAATATTCTTTATTTAATCCATCTATTTTGGAACTTTCTTATAAAAGTTATATTCGAGATGAAGACGATTTGAAAGAAATGAAACAAAGTATACGTCCGCCAAGAAAAAGATTCGATTTTGTGGTAGGGAATCCTCCATACATTGGATATAATGAATGTTGTAAACAGAAAGTTTTGTTTACTCAATTAGATAATATTCGCATGGATAATATTTATGGTGTAAATTTAAATACAGTTCCTGGGTATAAAAAGTCTTATTCTCCTAAACCTAATTTATTTGCCTTTTTTATTGCCCTTGGAGGAGGATTGTTAAAAATAAAGGGTAAATTATGCTATATTATACCGCAAACAGTTTTGACAGCTCAAGATCTTGATGTTTTAAGATATTATTTATCTAATAATGTAACGCTTGAAAAGATTTTAACCTTTAGCGGAAAATTATTTATAGGAAGAGGTATAAAAGGAAAAAATCCGATTGCAACATCTAGTCTTATTTTTATTATCAATAAAACAACTCCTAAAAATGGTAATATAGTTAAAGTAATTAATTATACGAAGCATGATACATCTGATTTAAGTAAAATTTTGAACTCTCGTAAAAATAAAATTGTGAAAGAGATTTTACAGAAAGACTTACTGAATAACATAGAAAATTGGAATTTTTTAACTAAAACTAAAGAAGAAATTTTTTTAATAAAAAACTATATTCAAAATTCAATGTCTATAGAAGAGTTTAGAAGGACATTACCTAATTATGATTTTATACAATTTGATAAAGGTGTAGTATTTGATAAGAAAAAGATTGATCTTGAGGAAAAGGATTGGAAAATAATAAAAAAAATAAAAGGATATACTAAGTTAGGTACAAGTGGATATCTTGAAGATAAAGAAATAAGATATCCAGAGGGGGCTCAAGGTAAAAATATTTTTTTAAATAAATATAAAATTGTGTGGAGATATATGAATCCAGACGGTTTTTATTTTTCCGATGAAAATATAATGATAGATTTTAATTATGTGATAATATCATCTAATGATAAAAAAGAAATTTTGATGTTATTGTCTTTACTTAATTCAAAATTATCTAATTTTATATTTTATTTTTATTTAAAACTAGCTAACGAAAAAGATATGTTGTGCGGAATTAAGTCAATAAAACAATTTATTCGGGTTCCAAAAATAACGGAAAATAATAAATATTTAAAAGAAGAAATAGTAATTCAAACGCAAAAGATGTTAGATTTAGAGAATAAAAAGTTATCTGATTTTGTAGATTTTACAGATATTACGATGCAGAAATTTGATAAGGTGTCTTTTGATAATAATTCTTTTATCCTTACAAAAAATGACGAAAAATATAAATTAAAAATTAGAAATTTACAAAAGCTCTCCGTTATAAAAGAGAATTTTGAAATAAAAAAGTTAAAAGTAGAAAATATGAACTTACTTGAATTAAAAAACATGAGTATTTTAGATAAAGATGAAAAGAATAAAATAAAAGATTATATTGATGATTTAATATTTGCTTTATATTTTGATATATCTTTAGATGGTTTAGATTATAAGAACTCTATGGATCTTAAGAAGCGTTGTGTTAAAAATAAATTTTATAGTAATATTAATCTATAAATTTAATATTATAATTTTTTCAATAGTTTTATTTCAGATTGCTTAAACGGTAAAGTTAAGCATTTTTATATTTGAGTTTTGTCTGATAAGTTCAGCCAAGTTTTAACCGCCGATTACGGCGGTTTTTTTGTGTTAAAAATATGGCAAAAAAGCTTAACAAATTTTGCCGGCGGTTTTAATATATCAGCAAATAAAATAAGGATGAAATATGGAAGATTTATTTGCAGCAATGGCAAAACCGCAACCGGTTGCGGCAGAAGCTCCTGATGGGCTGAAAGAATATAGTGTTACCGAGATTTCGGCAGAGATTAAGCGCTGTGTTGAAACGCGGTTTAATCGGATTAAGGTTAAAGGTGAGATTTTTGGTTGCAAGCGTGCTGATTCCGGTCATTATTACCTTTCTTTGAAAGATGAAAATGCGGTTATTTCTGCCGTGTGTTGGCGTGGGGTGGCTTCTGGTTTAAAATTTAAACCTGAAGACGGACTTGAGGTTGTTGCGGTTGGTAAGATTACGACTTTTGCCGGAAAGTCGTCTTATCAATTGGTGATCGATCAGCTTGAAATTTCCGGTACCGGCGCTTTGTTAAAACTGTTGGAAGAGCGTAAAAAGCAGTTTGCCGCCGAGGGGCTTTTTGATCAGACTCATAAAAAGAAAATTCCTTATTTGCCACAGACAATCGGTGTGGTTACTTCTGCCAGCGGTGCGGTTATTCGTGATATTATTCATCGTGTGCGGGATCGCTTTCCTTCACATATTTTGTTGTGGCCGACGCCGGTGCAAGGAGAAGGAGCTGCTGAAAAAGTGGCGGCTGCCGTTAAAGGATTTAATGCTCTTTCTAAAGGCGGAAAAATTGCTCGTCCGGATGTGATTATTGTAGCGCGTGGCGGTGGTAGTCTTGAAGATTTGTGGCCTTTTAACGAAGAAGTTGTTATTCGTGCCGTTTATGATTCTGAGATTCCGATTATTTCTGCGGTGGGTCATGAGACGGATACGATGTTGATTGATTATGTGGCTGATGTGCGGGCACCAACTCCGACCGGTGCGGCTGAGTTTGCGGTTCCCGTGAAGGCGGAGCTTGAGGCAAGTTTGGCAACTTCTCAGGCCAGATTAGTCAATGCTTTGCATCGCTATCTGATTAATTATAAAACTATTATTGATGGATTGGGACGTGGTATTCCTAATCTTAATCAGATTTTGCAAGACTATTATCAGCGGCTTGATGATCGTACAGAGCGGCTCAAGCTTTCTATCAGAAATGTGATGCAGCAAAAAAACAATACTTTGCAGATGGTGCCGCTTAAAGCTTATTACATCATGAACCTATTTGAAAAAAATCAAGAAAATTTAAAGAATTTGATGTTAAGACTTGAATCAGTTTCAGTCGAATCTGTGCTGCGGCGCGGGTTTGCCTGGGTGAAGGACAGCAAGCAAAAAACGGTTTATTCAACTGATCAGGCAAAAGCCAGCAGTGTGTTGGAAATTCGTTTTGCAGACGGAGCCATTAAAACAAAACCAGTGGTGAAAAAGAATGAATTACAAGGCGATTTATTTGATTGTTAGTGCATTGCTGATGAGCAATGCGGTTCAGGGGGCAGAGCCTCTTGAGTTTTGTGGAAAGCGCGTTCAGGGTGGTTTGGTCGTTGCTCATAAAGACAATGTTTATAAAGTTTTGCAAAACGGAAAAGAAGTACCGGTCAGTGAGGATGGCGACTTTTTGCTTGCCTTTGACAGAGATGCTCCTTTGCAGCAAAAAATAGTTATTTCAACAAATATTCCTGAAGAAGATTATCCGGAAGATAATTATACTTTTACCATTATTCCGACCAAGTGGGATGTGCAAAAAGTAAACGGTGTGGCTCAGAGCAAGGTGACGCCTTCGCAGCAGGACAGTGATGAGATTTTAAGAGAAAATCAGAGTGTCAGAATTGCATTGACCGAGAATAACAGTGATAAATCTTATTGGAAAAGCGGGTTTATTGAGCCGTTAGATGATTATCGAATCAGCGGGCAGTTTGGCGGACAAAGAATAATTAATAAAATTCCTAAGAGTCCGCATCGTGGTATGGACATGGCTGCTCCAGAAGGTACAGAGATTAAAGCTGCTGCTGATGGTGTGGTTAAGCTGAGCGGCGGTGATTTTTTCTATAGCGGAAATATGGTTATTATCGACCATGGACAATCATTGCATACAATGTATGCGCATATGAAAGATGTGAAGGTTAAAGAAGGCGATTTTGTAAAGCAGGGCGAGGTTATCGGAACTGTCGGAAAAACAGGTCGTGCAACCGGTCCTCATCTTCATTGGGGCGCATCCTTTAATAATGTTCGTTTTAATCCTGAACATTTGCTTGAACTTGGCAAAAAAGAGTATTGTGAAAAAATATAACAAGAGAGGATATGATGGAAGTCGTTGCCGAATCTCAATTTGATAATCTGTGCTGCCTTGTGGTTGATGATGATAAGTTTTCACGGTCTTTTATTAAGACTGCTCTTTATCAGATTGGTATTAAGACCATCAAAGAAGCTGCTTCTGCAAGTGAAGCCGTCGAAATTTTGAGAAATTTTAATGTTAATTTGGTGTTGTTGGACCAGATTATGGAAGAAAAGACCGGTATTGAATTTGCGTCAGAAATACGTGGAGGAAAAATTTCAGACAATAAGGATATTCCTATCGTTATGATTACGGTTGATAATCACGAAAAAACAGTTCTTGCAGCCAGAAATTTGGGGATTAAAGAATATTTGATAAAGCCGATTTCTCCTCAGGCACTGAAAAAAAGAATTATAAATACTTTAGAACAGAAAACGGACGGACAATAAAATGGAACTTGATATACATATTTTGTTACTTTCAATTTTGCAAGGTATAACGGAGTTTTTGCCGGTTAGCTCTTCGGGGCATTTGATTTTGTTTTCAAAATTTACAACATTCCCTGATCAGGGATTAGCGCTGGATGTTGCTGTTCATGTTGGCTCAATTATTGCCGTTATGATTTATTTTTCTGCAACGATTTGGCAGATTATTAAAGGGTTGGCCAAAAGTTACTTCCTTCCGAATTTTAAAAATGATGGGAATCGTTTGTTTTGGTTGATATTTGTTGCAACAATTCCGGCGGTTATTTTTGGGCTTTGGTTGAAAGATAACGGAATGGAGAATTTTAGAAGCACACGTTTGGTTGGATGGACGATATTGTGCTTTGGAATTTTATTGTTTATCGCAGACAAGGTTGGCATGACTATTCGTAAAGTTGAGCATTTGACTTTGCTTGATGCTGTGTTAATCGGTTTGGCTCAATGTTTGGCTTTGATTCCGGGGACAAGCCGTTCCGGAATTACGATTACGATGGGGCGTTTCTTGGGAATGGAGAGAAGAGAAGCGGCAAAGTTTTCGATGTTGTTATCTATTCCGACGATATTCGGAGCCGGTTGTTTGGTGGCTTTTGAACTTTATCAAGCCGGTGATATGGCGGCAATTACCGATGCTTTTAATGGAATTGTTTATTCTTTTGTGGCTTCTTTGATTGCTATTTATATCATGATGTGGTGGCTTAAAAAATCAACGTTTTTGCCGTTTGTGATTTATCGAATTATTTTAGGAAGTTGTTTGTTATTAGATTCTTATGGATATTTAGATAAATTTATGCAATAAAGTCTTGCAATTTAAATTTAATTACGCTAAAAGATAAGACGTTAACAAAAGCAAAGCCCTGATGGCGAAATTGGTAGACGCGCATGCTTCAGGTGCATGTTGGCTCAGCCAGTGGAAGTTCGAGTCTTCTTCAGGGCACCATAAAAAAATCCTCCCTAGTGGAGGTTTTTTTTATGGTGATTTTAAATAAGATTCTCGAACTTTCAGAAGGAAGTTTGACTAGGAGGAGAGGCAGACGGGAGTATGCCGGTGAGGGCATAGCCCGAGCGACGACGAAGCGGCCGAGGATTTGCTTGCAAACCGCAGGTCAGTCTTCTTCAGGGCACCATACTAAAAAAAGACCCCGACGGGTCTTTTTTTAGTATGGTGGAACGTTTTGTTACTCAGCGAGGACGGCGATAGCGGCCATAGCTAAGGTTATAAAAAATCTCCCCTTTGAAAAAAATTTTCAAAGGGGAGATTTTTTATTTTTTAAGTTTTAATCTTTCAGCCAATATCATTCTTATGGTTTTGGCGCGGTGCATTTTGTGATAGGTTTCATAGCTTATCAGCACTATGCCGGAGATTATCAGCGGCAAGAGGTAATAGATAATGCGGTAAGCGATTAATGCGCCGAAAAGCATAGCAGTATTGTGGTCTCCGGGGATAATCAACAGAAACAGTCCTTCGAAGACGCCCAAGCCGCCGGGGACTTGCGAAAAAGTTCCTAAAACTTGGGCAATGATGAACACACCGATAAAGACATCAAAGGGAATTGGAACAAAAGTCGTTAATGTAAAATACAGAACCAGCGAAGCCATTAAAATGTCTGCGCCACCGATGATGACTTGTTCCAAGGCTAAGCGGATGTTCGGGATTTCAAATTTTATGCCTTTTATGGTTATCGGCTCTTTGTAAAACAAGCTGATGCCAAAGTAAATGGCCAAGCCAACGGCTGACAATATGGTGACGATTAATGTGGTTAGCTTTGATACGCTACCTTCGCCAAAAGCATGATCAGGTGTTAAAAAGTAGCCGACGATAATCAGGAAAAAGCAGGCAACCAGATATGTGAAGCCGGAAAAAGTGACCATTTTTACAATTTCGTATCCATGAAAGCGCCAGCGGGTATAAAGTCGATATCTGATAGCGCCTCCGGAAACAATTGCGTGACCGGCATTGTTGCTGACGGAAAAGCCGATGAAACCGGCAAAAATCCATTTCCATGCAGCGAGCTTTCTTTTGATGTATCTTAGTGCCAACCAGTCATAAGATGACAAAGCGACATAGCCGCAGAATGAGGCCAGACAGGCCATTAATAAATTATGCTGCGGGATGCTGAACAATGCGTCTTTGATATCAGAAAACGGGTATTTTGACAGCTGGTGATAAATCATATAAGCCGCCAGTCCGAAGAAAAACAGTCCGGACCAGGAGAGGATTTTTTTTAGTATTCTTTTGGCTTGAAATGACATTTTTCTTTTTCCTTTTGATTTTTATTTGCTTTCTAATATATAGGCTTAATCTTAATTGGCAACCATAAGCGTATGTTTTATTCAGAACTTTAGAGTTTGTTGCAGGCTTTTTTGAGCCAGTCTTTTGCGGCACCGATGATATAAGGAGACAGCGCGGCAAACACACGGGCGTGATAGTCATTTATCCAGTTTATTTCTTCCGGAGAGAGCTGGTCTTTGTTGATTAAGTTTTTGTCATAAGGAACAAGTGTCAGCGGTGAAAAACACAGCATGCCGTTTTGTTTGTCCGGTAAAATTTCAACAAGGTTTTCAATTCTGATGCCATAGTAGTTTTCTTTATAATATCCGGGCTCGATAGAGGTTATCATGCCTGCTTGCAGCGGGTGGGGCGAATAGCCGGTGGATATGCCGAGAGGGCCTTCGTGGACGTTTAGAAAACATCCGACGCCGTGTCCGGTGCCATGAGCATAATTCAGACCATGTTTCCACAAAGGTGAGCGGGCCAGTGCGTCAAGAGATTGACCGCTGCTTCCTTGCGGAAAAACAGCGCGGCTTAAACTGATGTGGCCTTTGAGGACGGTGGTATAGTTGGCTTTCATTTCTTCCGTTGGTTTGCCGATGGCAATGGTTCTGGTGATGTCGGTTGTTCCGTCATAATATTGAGCGCCACTGTCTAATAAGAGCAAAGAGCCGTTTTGTAAGGCTTTGTTGCTTTTGACGGAAGGTTGATAGTGAACAATTGCACCATTAGAGCCAAAAGCGGCGATGGTTTCAAAGCTCTCAGAAAAATAATGTTCTTGCTTTTGGCGAAAGCCATGAAGTTCGGCAACAATTTCCATTTCGGTTTTTCCTGCGCCGTTTTCTTCCAACCAACTTAAAAAATTAATCATGGCGACGCCGTCGCGAATATGGGCGCGGCGCATTCCTTCCAGCTCAACAGAATTTTTTATGGCTTTTGCGGTTTCGCAGATGTCTTTGTGCGGAAGAGCCGTTATTTTATATTTTTCAAATAAGTTTTTTATGGCTTGAGGGGTTTTGTTTTCATCAATATAGAGGCTTTGTTTTTTGAAAGATTTTAGGGTTTCTTCAAGAGCTTCGAGCGGATAAGTCGAGAACGGATATTGATTTTCACCATAATCTAAATTTCCACCGAAAACGGTTGTGTTTCCGTTTCTTTCCACGAGGACGTAAGCTCGGATTATCGGTGTATCTGGCAGGCATTTGGCACGTAGGTTAAGTAACCACGAAGCAGAATCGGCGGCGCAAAACAACCAGCCGGCAGCATCGGTCGGATTTAAAAAGTCCAGAACTTCTCCGATTTTTTCTTCTCGACTGAGGCCGGCGAATTCAATTTCGTGTTCAAAAACACGGCCTTTGACCAAAGGCATGGTGGGGTCAACTTTTTCTGAAGAGGGAATCCAGCGGATGTCAGAAAGTGTTTTTTGAAAAGAATCGAAATCTTTTATCGACAGGCAGTTAGGGTTGAAGCCTAAGCGAAATTTTGGGGGCAGATTTTGTTGCAGCCATTTAGTCATGGAGATTTCTGCCGTGCAGACGACTTCTATTATTTGCGAATCGGTTTCTAACGGGGCTTGCAAGGCGTAACGACCATCGACAAACAAAACAGAGCGGCCTTGGGTCTTTATCAGCAATGTTCCGGCAGAGCCTGAAAATCCGGTTAATTTTAGGATTTTGTTTTCGGCAGGGTGAATGTCTTCGCCCAAAAACATATTGTTACGCGGCAGAAAATAGCCATCTAATTTTTCGGTTTTTAATTGCTCGATTATATTTTCAAGGGCGGTCATTTTATTTCTCCATAACTGCGGCGCACCAATCGTCGATTTGATAAAGTTTTATGAGTTTTAGTCCTTGTTGTTCATGAGCGGAAATTACCCAGTCTTTTTGGTCAGTAACAAAGCCGGATAAAATTGCGTAGCCGCCTTGATTTAAGGCTTTATATAAATCAGGAGCCATTTCAATCAAGGGGCGGGCCAATATGTTGGATAAAATGAGGTCATAAGGGGCATTGTTTTGCACAAAGTCTGATTTATAGCCATCGCTGACGGCGGCATGGATAATTTCTTCTTCGTGGTTGGTGGCGGCGTTTTGTAAAGTGACAATAACGGCTTCTTCGTCGATGTCTACAGCGGTGATTTTTGCAGAAGAGCCAAAGAGTTTGGCTGCGCCGAGTGACAAAATGCCGGAGCCGGTTCCCATATCCAGAATTTTTTGGTGTTTTATGTTTTGGTTATTTAGCCAGCACAAAGCCTCCAAGCAGCCGCGGGTGGTCGGATGTTCGGAGCCAAAAGCCGTAGCAGCGTATATTTGCAGCGGTATTTTATCGGTTTTTGGAGCTTGTTTTTCGTGGATGCCATAAATTAAAAAATCAGCAACCTCAACCGGTGGAAATTTAATGACATAGTCTTTGAGCCAGTTTTGGCTTTCAAGTAAAGTTTTTTCGTATGTTGGAAGGGTAAGTCCTTGATTTTGTGCGGCGGATGTAAAGTCTTGTTCGTTAAAGTTTATATCAGCATAAGCCGTAAGTTCTTCTTTGCCGTCATCGTGATAATCTAAGCTGGAGGTTGTGAAGTAGTCGTCAATGAAGTTGGTTAGATTTTCATCATATTTTTCTTGGGGCGCAAATTTGATTTGCCAGCAGCTGCCGCCTTTGTTTTCCGTCATTTTGTTTTTTTCCTAATTCTCTTTAATTTTGCTAAAGATTTGTTTACTTTATTGTGATAATAGTTCTTATCATATAAATATTAAAGATTTTTTTAAGAGTTTGGATATGAAAAAAACGGTTGTTCTTTTTAGTGCTTTATTGCTGGCTTCCTGTGCAATTCATGCCGGAGATCATTCTTTTTGGAATGAGCGTAATGAGTGGATAGAATCGCATAATACTTATCCGGTTGAGTTCTTTTCTCAGGAGCCGATGTTGTTGAAAACAGACTATGTTTATGAAAACAGCCGTAAGTCAAAAGAGGTTTTGACAACTTATACCGGTTATTCGATGATTTCGAGCAAGACATATCAGAAAAACTATTATATAGCTGATAAAGTTAAAGCAGTTATGGAAGGCGGTTTGGTTGGAATCGGGTCTCCGATTTTGTTTGCCAAAGGCGAATCTGTGCCTTTGCTTGGGCAGGTCGTGGTTGATAATACGGACTTTGTGTTGGCGCCGGACAAAAGCGGTGAGTATGTTGTTTTAGTTCGCCGCGACGGGTCGGTTTATCCTAAAATAGGCGAGATAAGAAATAATCGTTTGCTTTTGTTAGATGAGCATTTTATGCCAAAGCCAGATGATTTTCATTTTTCTCCGGTGGTCGAGGGTAAAATACAGCAGACCAAGCCGGTTAATGGTTATGATTTGCGCTATGAAGGCATTAAAAACGGAAAAATTACCATGACTTATATGGTTTACAATCCGGTGAATAATTCCAGCGGACAATTTGAGACTTTTGCTTTTCCGCAGAAGGCCGGTTTGTATCGTATCAATAATCTTGAGATAAAGATTTTGAGTGCCGATAATGATAAAATCGACTTTATGGTTGTGAAAGATTAAATTAATCCTCAATGTAAAAAAAATATTGTGGGGGCTTGATTTTAATAAAATTTTAGAGTAAAAAAGCTCTGAATTAGAGTTTTTTTTATATCGGAGATTAATTAATGTCAGGTCATTCCCAGTTTAAAAATATTATGTATCGTAAAGGGGCGCAAGACGCAAAAAAAGCAAAGGTTTTTGCTAAGCTGGCCCGTGATATTACCATTGCAGCGAAGAGTGGTTTACCTGAGCCGGATAAAAATCCGCGCTTGCGTTTGGCTATTCAGGCAGCTCGTGCAGAAAGTATGCCGAAAGACAATATTGAACGCGCTATTGCCAAGGCTACTCAAACAGCCGGTGGTGCTGATTATGTTTCTGCTCGTTATGAAGGATTTGGTCCGGGGAAGGTTGCTATTATCGTTGAGGCCTTGACCGATAATAAAAATCGTACGGCCGGTAATGTTCGCACAATTTTTGGTAAACGCGGCGGTGTTATGGGTGAGAGCGGATCGGTTGCCTTTAACTTTGAGCGTATCGGTTATATTAAATATCCGCTTTCTGTTGCAGAGCCCGATAAGATGTTTGAAACAGCTTTGGAAGCCGGTGCAAATGATGTTGCTTCTGATGATGAGGCTCATGAGATTGAGACTTTGCCAGATGATTTGAATATGGTTACCGAAACTTTGGAAAAGGCTTTCGGTACACCTTCTGCTTCTCGTTTGGATTGGAAGCCGACCGTTAAGACTGATGTAACAGATTTGGAAACTGCTCAGAAGTTTTTGGAATTTGTTGATGCATTGGAAGATGATGACGATGTTCAAAAAGTTTATCACAACGCCGAGTTTTCGGAAGAGGTGTTGAAAGCTTTGGAAAGCAGCGAAGATTAATTATCAAGGCAGGTTTAAGAGCCTGCCTTTTTTGTTTTAGGGGAGCAAAATGAGAATCTTGGGGCTTGATCCCAGTTTGTCATCAACCGGCTGGGGTGTTATTGAAGTTGAAAATAATCGTATGAAATATGTGGCGGATGGTTTTATCAAAACTGATCCTAAGCAGCCTTTGCCCGAGCGTTTGGCTCAGATTCATAAAACACTTAATGAAGTGATTGAGCTCTACAAACCTCAAGAAGCCGCAATAGAACAGGTTTTTTTGAACGACAATCCAAAATCAACCATAAAACTCGGTATGGCGCGCGGCGTGGTGATTTTGGCGCCGTCGCTATTTAATATTCCGGTGACAGAGTATGAGCCGACTTTGGTTAAAAAAGCCGTTGTAGGGGTGGGGCGTGCCGAAAAGTCTCAGGTGGAGGCGATGATAAAGGTTTTGCTTCCGGGGTGTAAGCCTAAAAATAATGACTCTTCCGATGCTTTGGCGATGGCGATTACGCATAATGCTTTTCGGAAGTCTGCAGCCATAAAACAAGCTTATTAAATTTTTTTTGTTGATTTTTGTACATAAGATGATAATCTACTAAAGATTTAATCTTATTGTGTTACAAAAAAATATATAATTATGAAAACAATTATTGTAAATGAGGCGGTTGAGCGGCTAAGAGCTATAGATCGTAATGCTTATATCCAAAAAAACAAGTTGATGCGGCGTTTTGATGAGAAGTTTCATACTTCATTATCTCAGAAAGATGCTGATGATTTGTCTTTTGTTGATATTTTAAAAGCGCCGTGTGATGCCGATAAGGATATGGTGTATTCTGAATTGAAGAAAGTTGTAAATCATGGGCTTTCGGCGGAAGACAAAGAGTTTCTTTATCAGATTACGGAAACATGTTTGATTGATACGGCAACAGGTGACTTTGATGCTTTAATTGAAGACATTTTGCTGCCTTTGGCAGATTCTGTTTATTGGCAGAGGGCTTTGGGAATTCCGGCGCGATTTGAAGATGAGCGAGAGATAAGTGCTTTTTATTTTTATAAAGAGCCGTTTTGGATGGCTGAATATTTTGTAGCTTTGCCGTATGCGTATAGATGTGAGGCGATTTTGGTGCAGAACGGATATGTTCTTTCGGTTAAAATTGTCCCTTCGTTGCAAGATATTCCGCAGCTTAAAAGTTTGTTAAAGATGTCGGGAGATCGCTTTTTTAGGCTTTTTCATCCCAGAGAATAAAAACGGAATTCTTTTGAATTCCGTTTTTATTTTGTTCTTGATTTTTGTTAAAAAGTTCTTGCGTCTTAAGGGGAAGTTTTATATCTTGATTGTAGGTTGTAAAATGAGTTTAAGACAGGTGAATTTTAATGATTGCAAAATTGCGCGGGGTTGTTGATACGCTCGGGAGTGATTATTGTATTATTGATGTGAACGGCGTGGGCTATTTGGTTTTTGCTTCGGCAAAAACTTTGGCTAAACTTGCTCGCGGGGCGCAGGTGGCATTATTGATTGAGACAATTGTGCGGGAAGACAGTATCTCGCTGTTCGGCTTTGCCGATGCTTGGGAAAAAGAGTGGTTTTTGACTCTGACCAAAGTGCAAGGTGTGGGGGCCAAAGTTTGTTTGGCAATCTTATCGGTTTTATCCCCTATGCAGTTGGCACAAGCTGTTTCAGCTCAGGATAAAGCCTCATTTACACGCGCGGCCGGTGTGGGGCCAAAGTTAGCAGCGCGAATTGTTACCGAACTTAAAGATAAAATTGTGACTATTCCTATGGAGGCAAGTATGAAGTCTGATCTTTCTTCAACAGTGGACGGAACGGCAGGAACGGAAACCGAAGGCTATGAAGATGCGTTGGTTGAAATGCAGTCTGAAGACAGCTCGATGAATATTGATGATGCGGTGTCGGCGCTGGTTAATCTCGGATATCAGCGAATTGAGGCTTATCGTGCGGTTAATCTGGCTGCAAAAAATAATCCTGAGGCGGATGTGCCGAATTTGATTAAACTTGCTCTTAAAGAATTTGCTACGAAAGAAGTCTAGTCTATGTCTGAAAATAATCGAATCGTTAGTCCCGAAAAAATTAATGAAGATGACAATGAAAGTGCGAATCCGGTCAGCTTGCGTCCGAATTCTTTGGCTGAATTTGTCGGGCAGCGTGCTGTTTGTGATAATTTGAAAGTGTTTATTGAAGCGGCAAAAGTTCGCGGAGATGCATTAGATCACGTTTTGTTGTTTGGGCCTCCGGGACTTGGAAAAACAACTTTGGCCTCTATTATTGCAAAAGAGTTGGGTGTTGGTTTTAGGGCGACCTCGGCGCCAATGATTAGCAAGTCCGGTGATTTGGCTGCAATCTTAACCAATTTGGAACGCAATGATGTGTTGTTTATTGATGAAATTCACCGCTTGAATCCGGCAATTGAAGAGGTTCTTTATTCCGCAATGGAAGATTTTCAGCTTGATTTGATTATCGGTGAAGGGCCTTCAGCTCGGTCGGTGCGAATCGATTTGCAGCCATTTACACTGGTTGGGGCGACGACACGTTCCGGTTTGCTGTCTACGCCGTTGCGTGAGCGTTTTGGTATTCCTCTGCGCTTAGATTTTTATTCGCCCGAGGATTTGGAAAAAATTGTTATCCGTGGAGCAAATCTTTTGGGAATGCCGATTTCAGAAAACGGAGCGCGGGAAATTGCTAAGCGTTCGCGCGGAACGCCGCGTGTGGCAGGACGTCTTTTGCGGCGTGTGCGTGATTTCGGAATTGTATCAAAAGCTGCGGAAGTTGATAATAAAATTGCTGATACGGCGCTCAGACGGCTTGATGTGGATGACTTTGGGCTTGATGCCTTTGACCGTCGTTATCTGAACTGTATTTTGCATAATTATGGCGGAGGGCCGGTCGGAGCAGACACTTTGGCGGCAGCTTTGTCAGAAGAGCGAGACACGATTGAGGAAGTGATTGAGCCGTTTTTGCTCAAGCTTGGCTTCTTGCAACGGACACCGCGCGGGCGTGTTATTTCTGATTCCGGTTGTGATTATTTGGGGGCGCCACGCTTAAGAAAAGGCGTTAAACCAGCGTCCGAACAATTTGATTTGCTTAAAATTATTGAAGAAGAGGAAGTTTGATATGGTTGATGTAAAAGCTCCTGAAGGTGTTTTTGACGGCAAAGTTTTTAAGTTTCCGGCACGGGTGTATTATGAAGATACGGATGCCGGTGGTGTGGTTTATTATGCCAATTATCTGAAATTTGCCGAGCGGGCACGTACCGAATATATTCGTGCGCTTGGAATGTGTCAGCAACAGGCTTTGGAAGCAGAAGATAAGTGCGGTTTTATGGTTCGTTCTTTGACTGTGGACTATAAAGCGCCGGCGGTACTTGATGATTTGTTGACCGTGACTTGTGAGATGGTAGAAGTTAGCGGGGCAAGAGCAGAGATGAAGCAAGAAGTTTTGTGCGGTGAAAAACTGCTTGCACTGATTTCGGTTAAGTTGGCTCATGTTTCTTTGTTGCGCAAACGTCCAGTTCGTATTCCGGAAGATTTGGTGCAAAAAATTGAGGCATTGTGAAAAAAAGGTTTCAGTCATATTATCAAATATCTCGTCTTAGGCGGGATATTTTTTATATGAAATAAAGGTTTGACAAAAATATCTAACGGCTCTATGCTGTTCGAACATTTTTATTATTTTATTCATTTATAATTTTTTATATATTATGGTAAAGTATAGATCTATTCTTTCAGGTTTATGTACGGCAAGCACTGAGTTGTTCTCTTTGCACAAGAGTATGCCATCAAAAGTCAAAAAGACTCCCATGCTTTCGGCAGCGGATAAGGTTCAGCTTTTTGTTGATTCTTATTTGAGTGATTACTGCGCTTTTTATGATGTTGAACAAGGCGAGGTTCTTCAAATTGTGGTTCCGGCAAAAAGTTTGCAAAGTTATGTGATGGTTAATGAGGCGCGTGGCTTCCATGGTGTTGAGGTGTTGCGCTGTTGTCAGCAAGCAAAGCAAACAAATTTTGTGGGCGAGAGTTCGAATCGCGTTTTGCAGCATGGAAAGGTTGTGCGTTGGAAATATGCCGAAGTTTATTTAGTGCATAAGGCTTCTGACGGAACTTATGCTTTTGAAAAACTGTTTGCCAAAGATGAATGGCTTGACGGGGGCAAAGTTGCTGATGCTTTTAAGCGTGTGGCAATGTCTTCTAACCTTCATATTACGGGAAATGTTTTTCGTAGTGAGGTAAATCTTTTTAACTCGTTGCCGGCAATAAAAATTTCTGCTTGGTGTCAGGCTTTGGACAATGATTGTTTTTTGCTCTGTGATTTGAATAATGGGGCGATCCGTTGTTTGCCTTATGCAAAAGCGGCGTTTTCAGAATTTTCTGATTTGCGCCATATCCGTACCGGTGCCTTGTTTTTGCGCTTGGCATCTTTGGTTCCGGGAGAATACCGTTATGAAAGAATTTGACTGATTGAGCCGGCTTTGTGCCGGCTTTTTTGTGCTTGAAAAATCAATATTTTTGAAAATTTTGGAAAATTTTTCATTTTAGGGCTTGATATGTTTTTCATTTTATGATATAGCCTTTAATGAAAACTTATTAATTTATATATATTATGAAATTAGATATATCATTTGGTCAGCAGCTGACCATAGATTATGGCACAAAAAGAGGCCACGGCCCTCATCCTGCGTTTAAAAATTTTACAGATAAAATCCGTAAAATGCTAAAAACGCGAAGCTTTCAAGACTTCTGCAAGGCGCAGGGGGTGAAGAGCGGAAGCCTTTTGCAAATAACGATAGGGCATGAAAATATCCCCTATAAGTTAAATGATTTCGGTGACTATTTAGAAGGTTACCGAATCGTGAAGGAGGGTGAAGACAAGCAGTTTTTGTTCAAGCGCGGCAAATGCATTGAGCGTCCTCGTTTTGGTGAACTGATCATTTGTCATTCTGAGATGTTTTATGTATGGTATGTTAACAAAGCATGGCATGCAGAAAAACTTTTGGGTGATGATGAATGGCTTGATAGAACTAAGGTTGCGGCTGCGTTTTTGAAGCTGGCCGAGGAACGTAACTATGCCGTTGGTGCGGTTGAGCTTTATTATGATGAAACTAAAAAACGCGCTTGCTGGAAGGCCGATGCAGTTGGCATAGAAAACAAAGAGCAACGCGAATTGATTTGCTGCTTTGACGGCGGAACGTTGAAAGACCTTCCTGCCGGAAGCTTAAAAGCTGAACCGAAGGATATTGGTGTTGGTCGGTATTTGAAGACTAAATTTAACCACTTTATTTATAGAGGAAGTGGAAAATTTGGTCGAGTTACCGATTAAACTTAATGAAAGTGTCGCAACTTTTGTTGCGGCACTTTTTTTCGATTTAAATAAACTTTTTGTTTGACAAAATTTCGTCAATATGGTATATCCTTATTTGAAATAAATTTATTATTAAAAAAATATTATTTTATGGAAGCAAAAATTAAAATCAATGGAGTGACACGCGTTATTGGTACTGAAAAACTCAGCTGTGGTGCAAATTCATACTATCGCTCGCCTAGTGAGAGTTATGATGAAAAAGTCGAACGGTTTTTTAAGCATTCTGAATATGTCAATTTTGCTATGGAAAACCTCGGACTGTCGGACGGAGATACCGTTCAGCTTCAGAAGCCAACAAGGCATAATGAAGCCATAGTTGATTGTGGTCCTTTTGGCAAAAAAGCCAATGAGCATATTTATCTGGAAAATGTGCTGATTGTTTCGGGGGATGCCAATGGTTGTTATAATTATGTGGCGACTTTGGAACAGTCTAAAAACAGCGGACAATACCAGAAAAAAGCGCGACGCGTGCACGAATCGGCTACTTATTTGGTTCAGAGAAAATATGCAGGCTATAGGCTAGAAAAACTTCTCGACAACTTGGATTGGCTTGATGTGGTAAAGTCAGAGAAAGCTATGATGCGTTTAGCTAAAATACATGGCTATAAGTCTGAGGAGCCCACAGAAATAAGAAGCTGCAAAATCCGAACTGAAAAGTTTTCGCTCGATTTGAAAATTGCTCGAGTTAAGAAAGTTAAGTCTTTCTTTGGAAAGGTTAGAATCGTGGTTCTTTCTCTGAATTCCGGCAAAATTTGGTTGTTGCCGGCTGATCAAGTTGAACTTGGGGAAGATGTATCGCAAAAGAAATGCATCATGACCCAGTTCGTGTGGCTCAGACAGGTAGGAACCAGCGGAAATTTCTACATCTCCGAGTAAAAAATTGGCTGCCTTCGGGCGGCCTTTTTTGTTTCTGGTTAAAAAAATTTTTCTTAGATTGCTTTTTATGGTTGAAAAAATTTTTTTTATTGCTAAGTTATCTCTTGTATTAGTTGTTTAACAATTAAGATTTACAAAAAACCATATGGAGTAATTAATATGAAAAAACTTTTGAGTTTGTTCTGCGCTTTCGCTTTCTTAACAGGTTGTTCCGCTTTTGATTCTAACGGCGGTCTGTTTGGCGGTGCTGAGTGCGAATCTAGAGAAGCTCGTGACTTCATGGCTCATGCTGAAGATAGAGTTTTCTTTGCTTTCGATAGCTCTGCTTTGTCTGACAATGCTGTTGAGATTTTGCAAACACAGGTTGATTGGTTGAAAGCTAACGAAAATGTTGACGTTATCGTTCAAGGTTACTGCGATGAAAGAGGTACCAGAGAGTACAACTTGGCCTTGGGTGAACGTCGTGCAAATGCCGTTAAACAATACCTGATTTCTCAAGGTGTTGCTGCTGACAGAATTTCTACAATCTCTTACGGTAAAGAAAGACCGGCTGTTCTCGGTAACAACGAAACCGCTTGGGCTCAGAACCGTCGTGCTGTAACTGTTGTTAAGGCTTCTGCTGAATAATTACAGTCAGATTGTATTCTGGTTTGAAAAAAGTGTTCGCTTATCGGGCGAGCACTTTTTTTCTGTTCAGAGGCTGAAAAATAAGGCTTGAGATTGAAGGAAAATTGCTTTACTCTAGGCTGTGAATTTGAAATTTTTTTCGTATTGGGAGCTTTGTGATGAAAAATTGGAAACTGTCGTTGGTTGTTTTGTCTTGTGCGGTTATGCCACTGGCTGCTTGGGCTCAGACAGGGCTTGAGGCTGATGTGCGGCAGTTGCGCGATGATTTGCGTGTGTTGCAAAATCAAATTTATCGTGGGCAGATAGATGGTGATCCGACGGCAAATTCCGGTACTGTACAACAGCGCCTTAGCCAGATGGAAGAGACCGTGCGCCAGATTTCAGGACGTATGGATGAGTTAGAGCATCAGTTTAAGCAAGTTGATGAGCGCTTTAAGGTGCTTAATCAGGATATTGATGTGCGCTTTAAGCTTCTGGAAGGAAAAAAGATTGATGCCAAAGGTTTGGGTACTGAAGCTAAGGGAAAAAAGTTTGACGCGCCAGTTGCTGCGAATCCGGCAAAGTCTTTGTCCGGTGATTCTGTCAGCGGTGAAGAGCTTGCTCCTTTAGAATTGCCTAAGAAAGAGGCTCCGAAACCAGTTGCCAAGCTCTCGGTTGATGAGCTGTATAAAAAAGCGATGGATGCTTATAATGCCTCTGATTATGCCGCAGCAGAAGCTTCGTTTAATCTTATTCTGAAAGATTATCCGAAAGAGAAATTAGCCGGTAATGCTCAGTATTGGCTGGGTGAAGTTTCTTATCAGCGCAAAGATTATGCTAAGGCTGCCGTTGCTTTTGGTAAGGCTTATAAAGACTATAAAGACGGAAACAAAGGTGCTGACAGCCTTTATAAGCTCGGAATGTCGATGCAACAGCTTGATAAAAAAGCTGAGGCTTGTGCGGCTTATCAATCTTTGCCAACAGAGTTTCCGAAAGCTGATAAGGCTTTGTTGTCTAAAGCTGCCGCTGCTGCGAAAAAACTTTGCAAGTAATTGCGCAGTTGTTTGAGGCTGTTAATGGAAAAATTTTTTGCTGCGAATCCGATTGTTGGTGATGTTATTGCCGCCGGTGTTTCCGGCGGTGCCGATTCATTGGCACTGGTATTGCGGCTTAATGACTGGGCAAAGAAAAACGGTAAAAAAGTTGTGGCGTTGACGGTTGATCATAAGCTGCGTTCCGAATCGGGCGATGAGGCAGCTTATGTGGCGCAACTGATGAAGCAATTTGGAATCGAGCATCATATTCTAACTTGGGAAGGCGAAAAGCCGACCTCGGGAATCGAAGAAGCGGCGCGTTTGGCTCGTTATCGTTTGATTGCTGATTGGTGTCAGAAAACCGGTGTTAAGGTTTATGCAACCGGACATCATATGCGCGATCAGGCGGAGACCTTTTTGCTGCGGTTGGCTCGTGGAAGCGGGGTTTCAGGTTTGAGTGGTATTTTGCCTTGCAGCGAGATGGCGGGCTTGAAAATTATTCGGCCGCAGCTTGGTGATGCTCCCGAAGAACTTAAAGCTTATTTGAAGGAAAAAAATGTGCAATGGGTGGAAGACCCTTCTAATCAAAATGATGATTTTTTACGTGTGAAAATTCGTAAGTTTTTGCCCCTTCTGGAAACAGAGGTCGGAATTTCGGTTCGGCGCTTGGCTGATACCTGTGGTGTTTTGGCGCGGACCAGAAGCTTTGTTGACAGCGAAGTTTCAAAGCTGTTTTCAAATAATGTTAAAAAATGGGCAAAAGTTGGGGCTTCTTTGCCGTTGTCCTTTTTTGCATCGCTTCATGAAGAAATGCAGTATCGGCTGTTGGCTTTGATGATTAAAACCATTGGGCAAAATATCTATACTCCAGAAGCAAAAGAGGTCTTGAATATTGTTGAGAGTTTACTCTCTTCTGCTCCAAAGGGGCGGACACTCGGCGGATGTGAAATCTTTGTGTTTCAAAAATGCTTGTGGGTAGTGGCCGAACGCGCCTCTGCTCAAGTGCTTTCAAAAAAAGTTTGGGAGGATTTTGTTAAAGATAATCCTCGTTTTGAAAAAGTGTCGTTGCCCTATAAATTGCGGGCGGCGCTTGTCTTGGGCGGAAAAGGGGAAAATGCCTCTTGAGTTTTTGACTCTTTCTCCCTATATTTAATAGTTGCTTGATTATTTTGATAAGGAAACTCAATGAAACAGTTTAAGTCTATGGCGGTGTGGCTTGCCGCGTTGGTTATCTTGTCCGTGCTGATGAATGGTGCAGGGCCTTCTTATCAGGGAAAAGGGCAGTCGCTCGCTTTTTCTGATTTTATGAATATGGCGGAAAATAAAAAAGTCAGCAGCGTGGTGATTGAGGGGGCGCAAATTACCGGCGTTTTGAGTGATGGCAGCGCATTTAATTCTTATTCTCCCTATGATCCGAGCATGGTTGAAACCTTGCGCAAAAATGGAGTGAAGGTTGAGGCTCGGCCGCTGGATACGTCTTCTTCAACTTTTTGGAATGTATTTATTTCTTGGTTTCCGATGATTTTGTTGGTCGGCGTGTGGATTTATTTCATGCGGCAGGCAAACTCCGGCAATAATAAGGCCATGAGTTTTGGAAAGTCGCGCGCTCGTCTGATTGAAAACAACAAAAAAGTAACCTTTGCCGATGTGGCCGGTTGTGACGAATCGAAGCAAGAGCTCGAAGAGATTATCGATTTCTTGAAAGATCCGGCTAAGTTTCAACGTTTGGGCGGAAAAATTCCGAAGGGCGTTTTGCTTGTCGGCCCTCCGGGAACAGGTAAAACCTTGTTGGCCAAAGCGGTGGCCGGTGAGGCTAATGTGCCGTTCTTCTCAATTTCTGGTTCGGACTTTGTGGAGATGTTTGTCGGTGTCGGTGCGTCACGCGTGCGTGATATGTTTGCTCAGGCTAAGAAAAATGCTCCTTGCTTGTTGTTCATTGATGAAATTGATGCGGTAGGGCGTCATCGCGGTGCCGGTCTTGGCGGCGGTAATGATGAGCGCGAGCAGACCTTAAACCAGCTTCTTGTCGAAATGGATGGTTTTGATGCTAATGAAAATGTGATTTTGATTGCAGCAACCAACCGTCCCGATGTTTTGGACCCGGCTTTGCTGCGTCCGGGGCGTTTTGACCGTCAGGTTACGGTGGCTAATCCTGATGTTAAAGGGCGTGAGGAGATTTTGAAAGTTCATGTGCGCAAAGTTCCTTTGGCAAAAGATGTGAATTTGTCGGTTATTGCTCGCGGAACGCCGGGGTTCTCCGGTGCCGATTTGGCAAACCTTGTGAATGAAGCAGCCTTGCTGGCGGCGCGCAAAAACAAGCGCAAAGTTACCTCAAAAGACTTTGATGATGCGAAAGACAAAGTCCTTATGGGGAATGAGCGTAAGTCGATGGCAATGGATGAAAAAGAGAAAAAACTCACCGCTTATCATGAGGCCGGACACGCAATTTGCGGTCTGTTTACCGAAGGGGCTGACCCTATTCACAAAGCAACGATTATTCCGCGCGGTCGGGCGCTGGGTATGGTGCAATATCTGCCGGAAAAAGATCGTTATTCCTTCTCTCGGCAGCAGATGTTGGCGCGCCTTGTTTCGGTTATGGGGGGACGTGCGGCCGAAGAGCTTAAGTTCGGGCATTCGGAAGTAACCTCCGGTGCGTCTTCTGATATCGCTGCGGCAACAAATCTTGCGCGTTCCATGGTGACCGAATGGGGAATGAGCGATAAGCTTGGTCCGGTTCTTTATGCTGAAAATTCCGGTGAAGTCTTTTTAGGCAAGTCGGTTACGCAGAACAAAAATATGAGTGAAGATACCGCGCGTCTTGTTGATGCAGAAATCAAGTCCTTAGTGCTTGATGCGCACGACAAAGCCGTCTCTCTTTTGAAAGAGAAAAACACCGAGTGGGAGCGTTTGGCACAAGCCCTCATTGAGTATGAAACCCTTACCGGCGAAGACATTGACAAGGTCATCAAAGGTGAGCCGATTGACATCACTCATGATGCGCCGGTGGCGGAGGAGAAGAGGACGCAGGCGTCTGTCCCTGAGCTATAAAAAAAGTTCGTATAATGGTCGACTAATACAGATTTTGCGGATAGGAAAAATGCTCATGTACTACTGTGTACACTGCGCTTTTTCCTTCCTTAAATCTTATTATTCGACTCATTCTCCAAACTTTTTGAAAACTGTGTATAACAGCACATCTAGAGGCATTTTACTAAAAGCTCGTATAACGGGCAACTAATACAGATTTTGCGGGTCTCCGACATCCTCACGTACTGCTCTGTACGCTGCGGTGTCGTCGCCCTTAAATCTTATTATTTGCCGCGTTCTACGAGCTTTTACAAAGCGCGTGCAATGGGTAACTTATAGAAAATTTATTTTGTCTAAATTTGGGTTGACATTTTGAGAGAGGTTTGTTATTTTTTGCTTGTTCATCTTATTATTAATTTAAACATTATAAATTTATGAAAAAAAATTATTATTTTGTAATAGGTCAAAAAGATCTTGATGTGGTGGAAGCCATTAAGCTTTTAGAGGCTTATCATTTGCCGTATCGCTGTTTGGAAACGCCTTATATCTTTACGAAAACCGAAGAAAATGAGCTTAAGCAAAAAGGTTATGAGCCTTATTATGTTCATGTGTCGTATCGTTCTTTTCCGGATGAAGAGGAAAAGTTTGACAGTTCCTTCCTTTATCGGTTAATCGGTTTGTTGAATAAAACCATTTCGGATTGGCAACGCGATGTGATGACTTATTGCGAGAGGCCTTTTGAAAAAGAGTGGTCAAATCGTCTAAGGGGCTTTGTGATACGTGGTTGTTCGCGTTCGTATATTGAAAAATTGCAAGCTGAAAATCGGAAAGCTTTGGGTTTTGATGACAAGGCAGAAGAAATGGCTATTCAAGCTGTGGACGAGGCGATGAAGCGTTTTTCATCAAATCGAGATTATTTGATTGTTCACTGGGATTATAAGCCCCAGAGTTCGGAATTTGAAGCTTTTTTGCCGGTGTTAGACCGAGTTTTCTGGTTGCAGAATTTTGTAAACGTTCTGATTGTAACGTCTGAATGTGCTTTGTATTACGGCTATCGGAATATTGCTTGGGATATGGTTACTTTTGGCACGGCGACGGCCTGCGTTACGGATAATATGACGGATTTTCTTTATTCGATTGCTCATCATCGAATGGAAGATGCCGAAAAGTTCTTGAAAACTAAAACAGCCGAACTTCGCAACCTCGGTCTTTTGTGGTAAAACCTTAGGAGAAAGGAAAATTCCTTTCTCCTTTTTTGTTACAATCTTTAATATCTTGTTTTCGGAATAAACGCAGAAAGGGCTTGTCGATCGGGTTTTTTGTGTTTATGATGTTGCTATATTTTTTATTAAAGTGAGGGTTTTTATGAGTGATAAATTATTTGGAACAGACGGTGTGCGCGGGGTTGCCAATCAATTTCCGATGACGGCTGATTTTGCGCTTAAACTGGCGATGGCGGCCGGAAATTTGGTTTGCACGTCAAAGAAAAAAGTGGCGATTGCCCGAGATACCCGTGTTTCGGGCAAAATGCTCGAATCGGCTTTGGCCTCCGGTTTTATGGCGGCCGGTGTTGATGTGTTGTTGCTTGGGGTTTTGCCAACGCCGGCTTTGACTACGGTCACCCCAACGCTTGATGTTGATATGGCGGTAATGATTACCGCGTCACACAACCCGTATCATGACAATGGTATCAAGCTAATTAATGCTCAAGGCGACAAGTTTTCTGATGAAGATACCGCCAAAATCGAAGCGGCGCTAAAAGCCGAAGATTTTTCTCTTTCTCCTGATAATATCGGGCAAGTGACAGAAGTTCCCGATGCGGTTGTAGCCTATTTAGATAAGGTTTTGCCGATTGTCGGTGCTGATGAGCAGCCGCTTAAAGGCTTGCGTATTGTGCTTGATTGTGCCAATGGAGCTTTTTATAAAATTATGCCCGAGATTTATAAAAATCTTGGTGCCGGTGTGATTGCTTTGGCGCATGAACCTGATGGTTGTAACATCAACAAAGACTGCGGTTCTCAGCATATTGATAATATGCTCAAAGTTGTTAAAGAAGCTCATGCTCACCTTGGTATTGCTTGCGACGGCGATGGTGACAGAATCATTGTTTGCAACGAAAAAGGCGAAAAAGTTGCGAGCGAACAGCTGATTGCATTTCTTGCGCAAAATATGAAAGAGCAAGGTGTTCTTAACAATCGTCCGGTGGTTTCGACAATCGTGTCTAATACCGGATTAGATAGTTTTATCCGCTCTTTGGGGGTTGAATATTATGCAACCAAAGTCGGTGAGCGCTATGTGATTGAAAAGATGAAAGAAGTCAAAGCAGCTGTTGGCGGTGAAGAATCAGGGCATTTAGTGTTGGGAGATTATTCAAAAACCGGTGATGCTTTGGTTGTTGGTTTGTTCTTGAGTTTGGCTTTGGTCAACAGCAAAAAGAAAATGAGCGAGCTGTTTCCGGTCTTTTCTTTGGAGCCGGTGGCGGCGTTTAATTTGCGTTTTGCTGATAATGCCGTGGTTAAAAAAATTATGGCCGATGAACAAGTTTTGAAAGCAGCCGATGCGGCTTCACAAAAAGTGGCAACCTGCGGGCGCGTGGTTTTCCGTGCCTCGGGGACAGAGCCGGTGGTTCGTATTTGGGTTGGCGGCAAAGATGAAACTTTGGTTAATGAAGCTGCTGCTGATATTAAAAAAGCTGTTGAACAAGCTGCTTAATTTTTGATGTCTAGTTATATGAAAAAAACGCGGGGATTTGCTCCTCGCGTTTTTTGTTGAAGATAAAAACCTAAAAAGCGAGGACGGGGCGGACCTCGCGGCTGGAGTACTTACTGCCGTTGTTGCGCAAACCGTAACTGTCGCCAAAGTATGAGGCCCACGCGAAGTCGTAATTGCTCTCGGACGACGACCAAGCGTAGGTGCTGTCTGTGAATGTAGTCCCACCGACCTTCTCAAATCCTAAATTTATTGCCGTTTGGTTATTATAATATGAGGTAAATATTCCTGCTGCCGGTAAGCACCAATCTCCCGCACTCGTTCCTTCCGTTTTATACTCATTTGCTGCCCATACCGCAGGATACTTGCTCTTATTTCCCGCTGCCATTATTTTTTTACTATTCTCACAACTTGCGACGTCTTGTGAGGCTGATGAAGCTGAACTATAGTTCGTTAAACCAGAGATATCGACATATTCTGATGACCACTTATAGCTGCCTATCGACTTTAAGGCCAGCGCCTGTCCGCCGCCAGTACCATCTATATAGACTACGATTCCTATTGGCGTTTTACCTAACATTAAATTCGACGAACAACTCTTATCCGAATATAATATACTTCCTATATAGCAGACTTCTTTTGGTGTTTCTAAATCCTCCACCTTCTGTTCGATCTCCATTATTTTATTTGTTTGTTCTGTTATCTTATTCGTTAATTCTGTAATTTTTTCTGTTATCTCGGTTTTGATTTCGTTGATACTGCAATTCCAAGCTTCACCGAAGGGGCATTTTATGCCGCTGTCGCATGCTGTGCTGCTGGTGTAACCGAGGGAAGAACAAGTCGGGGTTGGAACGCAGGTTTGGGCTTGGGTTATGCCGCAACTTATTATGATTGCCGTTGTGGTGTAATAGAATATTCTTTTCATTTTTGTTCTCCTCATTTTAATAAGCTGGGCAAAAGCCGCAATAATAAGTATAGTTGTTTTGGCAGGTGGTCATGTACCACAAGCCCGAACATTCTTCATATTCGCAAATCATTCCTTGCGGGCAAGTGGTGTATTTTCCCAAGTTCGGGCAAGGTTTGCAGTTATCATATTTAATTACATCACCGGATTGGCAAGTTTCGGCATCGGCTTCCCCACCCATTGAGCCGCAATCTTGAAAGCCGTCACAAGGATTAGGTTTGACTTTATATTTTTTAATACCGTCGCAGTCTAAACAAGCTTCGCCGTCTTGAATATAACCTTCGGGAATAGAGGTCACATCATAGCCTTCGCCGCAAGGCGTGCAATCGCAAGAGGCATATTTGCCACCGCAAGCTTCGCCAACACCATAATAAGGTGCTTCACAAGTTACATAACCTGATGGGCAAACAGAAATGCATTCGGAATAATACGGACCATAAGGACATTTCTTGCCGCCGAGTTTATAGCCATCAGGACAAGAAGCATAAATAAAGCCTTCATTAAAGCAACGGTCACGAGGATTAAAATCATAGTCCGGCGGATTACTGGAGTTGCCAAAGATATTGTCTTCGCATTCGGACATATCAGTCACAAAACAGACGGCGGCTAATTGAATTTCATCAGGTGAAGGCAAACGCGGAGCAGAATAAAGGTGTGTGTGAAGCGTGTCGGCAAGTTGTGTTTCATCTATGATAAAAGAAATATCAGCTTTGGCGTTGCTTGGAAAAAGTCCTGTCACCAAACAAAGCGCCGCGGCCAGAACCGCCTTTTGTCGTGAGATAAACATAATACTTCTCCTATCTCGTTTGCCTTCACGACTCGATTATAGCATAATTTCGCAAAGTTTTCAATATAATTTTTATTTTGAGATGGGAGAGTAGTGAAAAAATTCTTGATTTTTTTTAAGTCTTTATTTACTTTACGGGATGTATGATGCAATCAGTTGGAGTTTGTTTTATAGGAGGCTCTATGAATAGTCGCATTATCGAAAATTATGATTGGTCTAAATATAACTCTAAGACACAAGCTCGTCGCGGTAATATGGAACTGATTGCCGCTACTGTAATTAAAGGTGGGGAAATTGTTTCTACCCCATCTCGTCAGCGTTTTGTTTGGCCGCGCAGCTTTGAAGAAAGTAATAGCCGTATTCTTTCTCGCCGTGTGTGGGGGCAGGCTAAATAAATGTTTCGCGGTTTGGCGGCTCTGTTTTCTTCCGGAATTTTGCTTAATCCCGTGGCTTTGTTAGCCCTTATTCTTGGGGTGATTGAAGGCGTTAAGTTTGATTCTGCTCAGCTTTTTGAGTTTTTTACAAATTGGCCGGTTTATGCTTTAGCTGTTTTTGCGGCGGTTCTGTATAATTTTACTTTAGCGCGCCAATATCGTGATGAGAACGAAACTTCTCTTGATTATGCAAAAATGATTGCAAATTCTATGCGGACAGCTGTTTCTTTTATGGTTATTAATATTTTATCCGTATTGTTTATAAATTTTCTTATCTGGTAAGTTAAAACCCCTTTGATAAAATTTCAAAGGGGTTTTTGTTTGGATATATCTCTACAGCGATATGTCAACATTTGTGCCGACAGTCGATGAGCTTGGTACTGAGCGGTCAGGGTCTAATAAGGTCTCTATTACCTGCTGCTGCATTTCAATCTGTTGTTTTACCAACGACATCTGCATCTCTTGTACGGCAAGGGCATATGAACTTATTGCACCTAATTCAGCCATGTTGTTTCTCCATTTTAGATTGCTTCTTGCACTTATCCTTACTATCAAGATTGATTATAGCATAAAAATCTTAAACTTTCACTAAAAAAATGGTGGACAAAATTTCGAAAACGTTGTATTATTCGGCAAATTTAAGGAGTTTTGCATGCAAAATAAGATTAACCTGTCAACACTGAATGCAAAGATTGCGCAAGAGATTGTGCAATTTAAGCGCTTTGATTTGCTTGTAAAACATTTTCCGACGGCAAAGCAGATGGTGGAATATTCAAATTTTGTTCCACAATATCCTCAGCGAAAAAATTCGGTTTTGGCTTTGTTGGTGCAGAGCGGTGATGCTTTTTTGTTGCGTCGTTTTTGGGATTTTTATTTTGTGAAGCAGTCTGCTCCTGCTGAATGTGAAGAAAAATTTCTTGATGGGACAGATGCTGCCGGTCAAATGATAAATTATCATTATTTTCGTAATGATGCGCCGTTTGAGGTCTTGCGTGAAGAGGCTGCTTTTCGGAATGTTGATTGTGCTGACTTTAATTATTCTCTTACACCAAAACAAGCTGCTCGTTGGAAAATTTATAGTTTTTTGAAACAAAAGCGTAAATCTTTGGAGAAAAAGAAGCCATTGTCGGTAAATATTTCTCCTTTTGAAAGAAAATTTGATGCTTCGACAAAGACAATTAATGAAGCTGTAACATTGCCCAATAGTGGTGCTTGGCAAAAAGACGTTAAGCCCTTTGATAAGGTTGTTTTTGTTCGAGATAAAGAAAATTTTTCGGAACAAGTGGATTTAGATATTGCTTCTGATGTTTCTTTTACTGAGCAGGTTTTTAGAAATGCAGACTTTCCTGATGAATTTTTTTGGGCAGGAGATATGCTGCGTTTGTGGAATAAGGCCTTTCCAAAGTTTGAGAAAAACGAGGCGGCGCTTTTTTTTGCTAAAAATAATGGGGTTTTGATGCTTCATCAGGATAGATCTTCGCAAAAGTTGAATTTGAAGTCAGGTAACGATGCGTCTGCATATTTACAATATAATAATGATGATTTTTTGGTGTTTGGAATTAATTATAAAAAGTGCTATTTGGAAGAAAAATATTTTCAAAATATTATTCGACATGAGTTGACTCATGGCGTTGATTTGTTTGATGATAAAGTTTGTTCTTATGAGTTTTCTGAATCTGATTTTATGAAATTTTGTGATGTGTTGCTTTATCAAGAACGTCATAACTTTGTGCGAAATGTCGTTAATTATTATAGTCCGGAAGATCGTCGTGTTGAATTATTGGCAAAAATTATGGAGCGAGATTCTGAGGCTGTTAATAATCATCCTCTTATACCTTCAATTAAAAATTCTTTTACTGCGTTTACCAAATGGCGGCTTGAAAATAATCAGCAAAAAATTGAGCAATTTAATGGGCTGGTTCGCAAAAATCTGGGAGAGCATCGCTATAATAAGTGGTGTGAGGTGTTTGATGCTTTTGAAGATTATGCTGCTTCAGATACTTCTTTTGATTGGAAACATGCTTGGGATAAGCCGGATGCTAAAAATGAGAAAAAATTTCGCGCCTTTTTGAGTCACTTTTATAAAACCTTGGGAACAGGAGAGCGCATTGTTGATATCTGGGAAAATAAACTTGCCCATATGGCGGATGACTTTCTTGATAAAAATTCTTCTCAAAAAAGATTTTCAGCGCTTGATTTGTTTGGTAAAAATATTAAAAATAAAGAAATCTAGTTTATTTTTTTTTCTTTGAAAAGGTTTGATTGTGGCGGATATTGCTTACGGGCTAGAAGTGTTGAAAAAACATATTGCCATTGCACCGGAAAAACCTGGGGTTTATCGGATGATCGGTGAGGGCGATAAGGTTCTTTATGTCGGTAAAGCAAAAAATATTAAAAAACGAATCGTTGCTTATTCTCATTTTAATCGTTTGCCGGCTCGTTTGCAGCGTATGGTTTCCGAAATTAAACGTATGGAATTTATTATCGTTGAAAGCGAAGCCAAAGCTCTTTTGGTTGAAAACGAACTGATTAAAAATCTTGAACCTAAATATAATATTCTGCTAAAAGATGATAAAACCTTTCCTCACTTGATGATTGACGTTCAATCCGAATTTCCGGCGTTGCGCAAGTATCGTGGTGCGCGCAATGACAAGTGTAAATATTTTGGGCCTTTTGCCAGTATCGGTGCGGTTAATTCCGTGTTGGATACGGTGCAGAAAGCTTTTTTGTTGCGGTCTTGCCGCGATAATGTGTTTCATAATCGCCAGCGTCCCTGTTTGCTTTATCAGATTAAACGTTGTTCGGCTCCTTGCGTGGGAAAAATTTCTCAAGACAATTATCGTAAGCTGGTTAACGAAGCGCTTGATTTCTTGGAAGGAAAGAACACCAAAATCCAAGATGAGTTTTCAAAACTGATGCAACAGGCCAGCGATAATCTCGATTTTGAACTGGCGATGTCTTATCGCGACAGAATCCGTGCGCTAACCAATGTGCAGAGCGGTAATATGGTGGAATATGCCGATATTAAGTCTTGCGATGTGGTGGCTTTGGCTCGGAAAAGCGATATGGTTTGCATTCAGGTGTTTTTTATTCGTTCCGGTCAAAACTGTGGTAATGTGCCTTATTTTCCAAAGCAAGCCGAAGGCGCTGAAGATGCGGAAATTTTAGAAGCTTTTTTGAGTTCTTTTTACAATAATCATTTTCCGCCCAAAGAGATTATTGTTTCCGAGACTTTGCCGGGGAAAGACTTTTTGCAAGAAGCCCTCGGTGTTAAAATAAACACTTATCAAAAGGGTAACAAATTTAAATTGCAAGAGCGTGCACGTGAAAATGCTTTGGCTTCCATAGAGCGAAAAATAGCACTTGAGGCCTCGGTGCTTTCTAATCTGACGGAAATGCAACAGATATTTTCTTTGCCGAGAATCCCGCAACGAATCGAAGTTTATGATAACTCTCATATTCAAGGGGCTTATGCCATCGGAGCCATGATTGTGGCGACGCCTGATGGTTTTGATAAAAAACAATATCGCACGTTTAATATCAAAAATCCTGACATTACCAATGATGACTTTGCGATGATGAAGGAGGTTTTAACGCGGCGCTTTGAGCGTATGACGCCTGAGAATCGTCCTGACGTGATATTGTTAGACGGTGGGCTCGGACAGCTTCACGCCGTGCATGAGGCACTTAAAAACTATGATCTTTCCGGTATTGCAATCATTGCCATTTCTAAAGGACCGGAGCGTAATGCCGGTAAGGAATTTTATCATCAAATGGGAAAAGAAAGTTTTTCTTTGCCGTTCCAATCTCCGATTGCTTTTTATATGCAAAATATTCGTGATGAAGCGCATCGCTTTGCTATCGGAACGCATCGCAAGCGCCGCGAAAAATCAATTTATAAATCGCGTCTTGATGAAATTGAGGGAATCGGCGCTTCACGTAAGCGCGATTTGCTTAACCATTTTGGGTCGGTTGAGGAAATTTCTCAAGCTTCGCTCAAAGATATTGAAAAAGTTACCGGTATAAGTAAAAAAACAGCGGAAAAAATTTATAACTACTTCCATAGTTGAAAAAACTGAAATATTATATTTTTAACTTTTTGTTTGTTAACTTAACTAAGGGTGAGTATCGTGTATAATTTACCAAATCTTTTAACAATCTCTCGTATTGTTGTTATTCCCGTTATTTTTCTTTCAATTTATATTCATTCTTTGATGTGGTCGGTATTGGCGGCGGTATTGTTTATTATTGCCTCAATTACCGATTATTTTGACGGATATTTGGCGCGCAGTCGTAATGAAACTTCGGCTTTTGGGCGTTTGTTTGATCCGATTGCCGATAAGTTATTGGTGGTTTCTGCTCTGCTGATTATTGTCGCAAATCGTATGGTGCATGAAATCAGCTATATTCCGGTGGTTATTATCATGTGCCGCGAAGTCTTGGTCTCGGGCTTGCGCGAATTTTTGGCTGAGGTTAAAATCGGGATGCCTGTTACGCGTTTGGCTAAGTGGAAAACAGGTTTCCAGATGACAGCTCTGTCCTTAATCCTTTTGGGTGGGGTTAGTTCTTTCTTTGCTATTTCCGGTGAACTGTTGCTTTGGGTTGCCGGTGTGTTGACCTTTATTACCGGATATCAGTATTTTGAAAAAGGAATGGAATATGTGCGCGGTGAAGCGGCTTCTCAGACAATTAAAAAAGAAGTGAAAGCGGCTACGCAGAAGGTTATTCAAGCTGCGGAAAAAGTAAAAAAGGTTGTTAAAAATAAAGCCAGAAAGTCTTCTGTGGCAAAAGCTAAAAAGGCTAAAGCAGCGTCTGCTCCAAAAGCAAAATAAGTTGAGGAATATGTCTTTTGTCTGATATGCAAAAAAAACATATTTTGGTTGTTGATGATGATACAAGGCTTCGCTCTTTGTTGCAAAGGTTTTTGCTTAAGAGCGATTTCCTTGTGTCTTCTGCAAAAAATGCAAATGAGGCAAGAGCTCGGCTTTCTCAATATGATTTTGATTTGATTATTCTTGATATTATGATGCCCGAAGAATCGGGGCTTGAGTTTTTGCAAAAACTTCGTCAAGAAAGTGATGTTCCGGTTATTTTGTTGACGGCTATGGGCGAAACGGCAGATAGAATTGCCGGACTAGAGACCGGTGCTGATGATTATTTGCCAAAGCCATTTGAGCCACAGGAACTTATTTTGCGGATTAAAAATATTTTGCGGCGCACTCCGGCTCAAAAACTTGCAGCTCCGGAAACGCTTTCTTTGGGGTTATGTGTGTATAATCTTACAACAAAAGAGCTTTTAACCAAGCAAGGACAGGTGGTGCATATTACACCAGTGGAACAGGCTTTGCTTTCGGTTTTGGCTCAGAAATTCGGGCAGGTTTTTTCTCGTGAAAAACTGGCAGAACTCTTAGGGGCAGGGCAGAGCCCTCGTTCGATTGATGTGCAGATTACTCGTTTGCGCAAGAAAATAGAAAAAGATTCTAAAAATCCGCGCTTTTTGCAGACTGTTCGCGGCAAGGGATATATGCTCCTTTCGGAGTAAAGTTTTTTTTTCATTTTGAAATGTTTTGTTAGTTTATTTTACTGGAATTTATTTTCTTTTCATTCTACTATCTAAGCAGTTAAAATTTTGGAGTGTTTTATTATGCATGTTAAATTTCCTAAAGCCGTCGATAGCTCGTTGCGCTATTTGAAGCTTAAATTTTTGCCAAAGACACTGTTCTTTCGCACTATGTTATTAATCTTTATTCCGCTGATTGTGGTTCAGGTTGTTTCGATTGTAGCATTTTTTAACGGAAACTGGTCTCGTATGGGGCGGAAGTTGTCTGAAAATTTGACCTCAGATATTGCTACGGTTATTGATTATAGCCAAGGGAATGCAAAAAAATTGGCACAGATTTCGTCATTAACTGAAAAGAATATGAATTTGAATGTTACTTTCTATGATAATGATAAAAAACACCAGTTTATGCACAAGGCGACTAAAGACAATAAGCTGATTACCGGATTTTTGGAGGAATCGTTAAAAGAAAGATTTCCTGATTATGATACGGTTGTTTATATGACAGACAAGCGCGAAGTCTTGTGGATTTTGGTTGATACGCCTCAAGGACTTTATCGCTTTGACACTTCTTCGAAAAATATTTTTACCAGTGCGGTATTTGGATTTGTGGCTTGGATGGTCGGAACATCTTTACTACTGTTTTTGGTAGCGGTTATGTTCTTGAGAATACAGGTTCGTTCTATTGCTGATTTGGCTCATTTCTCTGAAGATTTTGGTAAAGGAATCGATAATAAAGACTTTAAGCCTTATGGTTCTTCCGAAGTGCGCAAGGCTGGTCTTGCTTTTATTAAAATGAAGGAACGTATTCAGCGTCAGATAAGTGAACGCACGCAGATGTTGGCCGGTGTTTCTCATGATTTGCGCACGCCTTTGACCCGCATGCGTTTGCAGGCTGAAATGATGCCTAAAGGGCAGGACAGAGATGACTTGATGCAAGATATTTCTGAAATGGAAAAGATGCTCGATGGTTATTTGGATTTTGTTAGCGGAGAAGCCGGAGAAAAATCAACCTTTGTGGATATGAATGAGTTGATTTTGAGTATCCTCAATAAGTTCCGTAACAAAAATGCGCTTATTCGCTATGCGACAAATGATCAGGTCAGCGCTATTCAAGGGCGTGAGCAAGGCTTAAAACGTGCTTTGACTAATATTATTTCTAATGCTTTTAATTATGGTAAGACCGTTGCCGTTAAGCTTGAAAGTAATAATCACCGTATGGAGATTACGGTTGATGATGATGGTCCGGGGATTCCGGAAGATAAGCGTGATGATGTCTTCAAAGCTTTTTACAGAGTTGAAGGCTCTCGCAATAAAGAAACCGGTGGTGTCGGTTTAGGGTTGTCCATTGCCAAAGATGTTATCAGCTCTCATGGTGGTACAATTACTTTGGGCGATAGTGATATGGGAGGCTTGAGGGTACTCATTAGTATTCCCTTATAGCAAACCGTTCCGCTATTTCTTTAGCTGAAAAAATTCCCCGTCAATTATTTTTTTTGACGGGGTTTTCTTTTGTTAAAGGCATATTAATATTATGTTGTTATATTATGAAAAAAGTTTTGTTGAGAGTGCTTATGGCTGATACTGAAATAAATGATTCTACTGACTTGTCCGTTGCTGATATGATGGGGCAAGTTGAACCGGCAGCAGTGAGTGATTTTGAGGCGGGGAAAGTTGAGCTTTCTGTTCCGCGTAAATATATTCCGGTTAAAAAAGAGCCTAAAAAACAGCCTGAGGCAAAGCCAAAACCGCCGTTAGGAAAAGCTGTTCCGGTTTTTCGGACAGAAACTTATGTTGATGATGACGGGATTGAGCATATGATGCCGCCAAGCTATGATAAGTCAAAAATGAATCTTCCTCAGGCAAAATTTAAACGTCCGGAAAATATGTCTATGATTAGAGACGATGAGGTAGTGTCAGAACAAATTCGACAAGAAGAGGCTCAAAAGGCAGCGCAAGAAGAGACACCTGATTTTATTCGGGAGTGGCAAAATTCTTCGTCTGATGCCGATAGCGAAGTTAATGATATTTTAGATGATGACGGTGTTGTTGATTTAGCTATCGAAGGAGAAGATGAGGAACCAGATGTTTCTGAAAAAACAGAGAATAGTCTGATTAAGCCCGAAGATGATATCCTTGTAAGCGGTGTTGATGAGAGTGATAATCAATCTGAGCTTTTGAGTGCGGAAGAAGATGCTGAATTTGATATGGATCAGATTAATAAACTGTTGGCAGAGCAGGCAGAAGCTGAACCTAAAGATGAAGTTTTGGATTTAAATATTGATGATTTGTTGGGAGACGGTGAGCAGAGGGCGGAAGTAGAAGAGCAACATGTTATTCCAAAGTTTGAAATAGATGATGTGGAAAGCGAGACGTCTCCGGCGTCATTGCCCATGCTTGAAGTTGAGCCGGTTAAAGAGATTACGGAAGAAAAAATACCGACCATAGAAGCTGAACCGGTTGAAGAAGTTACATCGGAAGTGATGCCGATTATAGAACCTGAACCGGCTGTAGAGGCTGAACCTATTACAGAAGCTGCGCCGAGTGTGACGGAAGATGTTTCTCTCCCAGAGCCGGAAGAGATTGTTGAGGCGCCTGAACCGATCATAGAAGCCGAACCAATTAAAGAGGTTGTTGCGGAAGAGGCTATAATTGATGAGGCTAAACCTGAAGAAATGCCTTCAGTTGAAGCTAAAAATGAAGAGCCAAGGACTATTGAGCTTGAGCCAGCAGTGGCTTCTGCTTTAGTTGAAAAAATTGAAGATGTTCCGTCGGTTGAGGATAGCTCTTCTCCTCAACAACAATTGGAAGAGGCATCTCTTTTTGTTCGGCAATATAGCGGTCATCTTGATGATTCTTACTTTGTGGTTTCTGCTAAAAATCTTCCTGAGGAATTTGTTGGCGCTCCTTCGCAAAACAGCATACAAATTAATGTCGGAACATCAGATTATGGTTGGAGTGTTTTGTTTGCCAACGGAATCTTGATGGGGATTTCTGATGTTAGAATGTTTCAGTTGAAATATGGTAAACTTCCGGCAACGGGAGGAACGCTAATGTATGGAACTAAAAAAATGAAGTTCTCCGAAGTGGAGAGAATCGTTCTTTATCAAAGTCCTCAGTATTTTTCTTATGTGTAAAAGAAAAGCTCTGTTTTTTCAAACAGAGCTTTTTAATTGTTATCTATTTATTGGAAAAATCTGAACATTTGAATTTACCAGACTATTGTCTACCGGAACTTCTTGTTCGAGGAGCTCTTCGGCTTTGGTCTTCATATGTGCTGTTTTAGTGTTTGTTCTCAAGCTTGGAGCTAAAGGATAAGCATCTTTGGGCAGGCGCAAAAGCATGTAGCCGGTGCCGCCGCCATAAGTCGGGCCAGACAAGCCGATTGAGTAATAGCCGCCGATATAGCCATAGTCTAAGTCAATGTAATCAATCGAGAAAACAGTTTTGATTGAGGTTTGGCCGATGGCGTTCATTTGGCACATATATCCGGAATCTTCCATGATGATGTTTGAAACACTTTTGGCAAATAAAATCGTTTTGGCGGCTAAGCAATCCGGTGTTTGACCATTGAAGCTGACGTCATAGTTCAACACCAAATTTATTTGTTGATTGCCGCGGGCAACGGTTACGTCAGTCAGTTTTACCGAATCAACATAGAAATAAGCCTGAGTTATGCCGCTTTTTATCGGAAGTTGAATGTAGTTTTCAAGGCAGACGTGACTGCTGGGATCCGCCTCGCAAATCAGTGCGGTTTTACGGCTGTTGTTTTGCAGCAGGTGAAGCAGGCTATTGTGAATATATTCGCGGCTCATGGATAGTTCGGCCGGTGCGCATTGTTTGCTGCGGCACACAACAACAGAGCTTGGTTGGCGCAATCTTGAGTTTTCTACAACAGTTTGCTCGTTTAACGGGTTAGATACGAATTCTTTGAAATTCATCGTCCGCAAGTAGCAACCGCTTAGCATTAAGCATAATGCAGATAAAATTATCTTCTGACGAATCTGTCCGGACACGATTGTATATTCCTTATAATATCAGCTTGAAAAAGTTTATAAACTGTTGTTATCATAAGACATAGTTTTTCAAACAACAAAGTTTTTTTTGCGGTTATTAAACGGATTTTTATTTTTGGGTCTGAGAAGTGAAGTTTATTTTTTATTTTATGTTTGCGTTTTTGGGGTTAGGTTTACCTTCTTTGGCGGCAAAGAATGCTGGTTATGTAAAAGTTATTGACGGCGACAGCTTGATGGTTGGCACAACAGAAGTTCGCCTTGAAGGAATTGATGCACCGGAATATAAGCAAAAGTGTTTTGATGCTAAGGGAAAAGAATATGCCTGCGGGATAAAAGCTCTTGAATATCTCAAAAAGCTGATAGCGCAAGGTAAAGTTGACTGCAAAAAAATTACGATTGATCGTTATCATCGACAAGTTTCTGTGTGCTATGTTAATGGAGAGGATATTAACCGCGCTATGGTCGCTGCCGGTTGGGCCGTGGCTTATGATCGTTATGATGATTCTTATATCGGAGATGAAAAAGCTGCTAAAAAGGCAGAGCGCGGAATTTGGCAGGGCAAGTTTATGAAGCCGGAAATTTGGCGCGCGTTGCACCGCCGACGGAACTGATTAGACATAAGAATAACTATTTGAATCTCCAAAAAAAACTTAAACTAGAATCGTAAAATATCACTCTATCTTATTGTATTTGTTAAATTTTTTGCCAAAAATTCAAATACCTGTTGCAAGTAAATCGAATCTATGTTACAGTAGAATCGTGAAGACATGTGTAAGTTGCGATAAGCAAGAGGTGGTATTATGGTGAAGAATATGATTATAGGGACAACTGTGTTCGGATTAGGCCTTATGACGAACACGGCATTAGGTGCAACTTTAAGTACCGGAACCTTACTTTACCATAGCACGCCAATCGGCTCTAGCCTGTTTACAAATCTACATTCTACACACACACAACTTGTAAAACAGCATGTGTCTTCACTTTCTGTGAGCAAAGATATTTCAAAAAATAAAGAATATAAGACAGCAGCGGTATGTTTTATTTCCGACACGGCGGCGTGCAGTGATAATCAGTTTGGTGGCTCAGGAGATTCTGACTTTGAATTTAGCAATAAAGAACGCTGCTTTAATGAAGGCTTTACGGTCACAGATTGTCCGGACGGATATAAACCGGGAGGAAAGAAGTGTCCATATGGTCCGTATTACAGCGAATGTGTTTCGGCTTGTCCGACGGATTATGTGACTTGTGAAGAACCATATGTCGGTGTGGGGGAAGCTTGCGGCGGTAAATATGCGTCATGTACTTGTACGCCTTGCGGAGAAGGTTTTGATTATACCGAAATTCCCGAAGGTTATGAACAAGTCGGTGAGGCTTGTTTGGACTGTGACGGACAAACAAAATATAAAGTTACACCGGCAGCCTGTGAAGGCTTCCTGCAATGCGGAGATTTAGGGCCGATTTTTGGAACGGAGACTTGCTTGTCGGGTACGACGACACTTTATAAAGAATGTAAAACCTGTCCGAATATCGGAAAATATTCATCTTCTTCACCCGAATGTTCGGCGCCGTTTACCTGTAGTTATGAAGATTGCTCGGGAAAATATTATCAGAGCGGTTGTGTAGAGGGCTTTACCTGGGATGAAACGGCCAAGACTTGTACTTGTGATGGTGTGGATTGGTGTGCGATAACACCGAGCTGCACGGATTTGGGCTATAAGCAACAAACCTGTAACGGTCCGGCGCTCAAATGTCCGTTCAATGTCGATTATTCATTCTGCACCGGAGAATGTAGCCCGCTGTTTAAAAATACTTGTAAAGGCACCGGCTACGCCGGTGGCGCAGGCTCTGCCTGCGGTGGCAAATATGCTTCTTGCGAATGCGCTGAGGGATATAAATGGGAAAATGGTCAATGTAAGGCAGAAGCGATATGGGGACAGTGCAGTGGCTATGCTGCACAGTGTTCACTTGGGGATATCTTATTCAGCGACGGAACTTGCAGCGCGAATACGGTATCGGGTAAAACACCGATAGCGGTTGTGGTCTATAAATCGGGCAACTGCGGACAAGCGATGGCGTTAAAGTCGATAGGCAACTATGAGTGGGGTGGGTATGGTACAGATATCTCGACATTACCGAACTATACATCAAACTCAGCAGCCTCAAAAGACTATGCAAGTTGTGAGAATAGTAAAAAGATAAGAGCACAGGGAAATAGCAGTACCTATCCGGCAGTATGGGCAGCATATAACTATACAACAACAGGAACAAAGGTCGGAGATTGGTGCTTGCCGGCGGCAGGAATATTTACCTCATATTATAACAATCAAAGCGTTATCAATACGGGATTCAGCCGAGCGGGTGGAACACAATTCACAATCAGCACCTACGCTTGGTCGTCGTCCGAGTACACTGACTACTACGCGTGGGGCTCACACTTTGTCCACAGTTACGGTTTGACCGGCGGCACCAATAAGGACCGCAGCAGCGAGGTCCGCCCCGTCCTCGAGTTTTAGGGCAGAGATGAGATAAGGAGAAAGATGATGATGAACAGGAAAAGTTTGATGATTTCGACGATGCTTATGTCTGCTATGGGTGTCAGTGGTGTTGTCGGGAATGTGTGGGCGGCAGATGTTCAATGCTTGAAAACGCCGAGTTGCGAAGAGCTGGGTTATACCGAAGTTGCGTGTTTTCAGAATAACGGCGTGAAATGTCCGTATGGCGATAAATATTTTTGCGTCTGCCCGACGAATTATAAATTTACCTGTACCGGAGAAAATCAAACCGGCGGTGTGGGTGATAATTGCGACGGGAAATATGCGTCTTGCTCTTGTTCTAGCGGCTTGATGTGGGGTGACGGTGCTTGTGTTGAACACTGTCCAGTTGGTTCGATTTTGTTTGATGACTTCACTTGCAGTGATGATGTTGCCTCCGGCAAGACTCCTATCGGTGTCGTGGTTTATAAAGACGGTAAAGGCGCCGGTCAGGCTTTGGCGCTGAATTGGGTGGAAAATAAAACAAGCTACTATTGGTCTACGGAAAATATTGATATTACTTCTTTAACTAACTATGCAACAGCAGACAAGGCATCTCAAGACTTTTTCAGCTGTTCAAATAGTCAAAAAATCATGGCACAAGGAAATTCTACAAAATATCCAGCGGTATGGGCGGCTTATAATTATACAACGACAGGAACAAGTGTAGGTCAATGGTGTTTGCCATCAGCCGGTATCATAACGGAATATTACAATAATCAAGACATAATAAATACTGCGTTTAGCCGCGCTAATGGTGCCGCTTTTACTAATACGACTTACACGTGGTCTTCCACAGAAGCTATGAGTAATAAGGCTTGGCTATCTTCTTTTGGTGCCAATTATGGTTTGACCTATGGTTCCATGGAAAAAGATTATGGTCGTCATGTCCGCCCGGTGGTTGGGTTCTGTAATGATGCGGAGAATTATGTTTATGACCAAGCGACGGATAGTTGTGTGAAAGATAATATTTGTCGTTTGGGAAGTATTTTCTATTCTGATATGACTTGCTCGATGCGGCTTAAAGACGGCAAAACGCCTATAGGCGTTGTGGTCTATGTAGATGAAAACGGCGCAAACGCTCAAGTTATGGCGTTAAAGTCGATAGGCAGCTATGAGTGGGGCGGCTATGGTACGGACTCGGGCTTGACGAACTATACATCAGCCTCAGCAGCCTCACAAGACTATGCAAGTTGTGAGAATAGTAAAAAGATAAGAGCACAGGGAAATAGCAGTACCTATCCGGCAGTATGGGCAGCATATAACTATACAACAACAGGAACAAAGGCTGGAGATTGGTGCTTACCGGCAGCAGGAATATTTACCTCAATCTACAATAATCAAAGCACCATAAACACGGGATTCAGCCGAGCGGGTGGGACACAATTCACATCGAGTACCTACGCTTGGTCGTCGTCCGAGTACAGTAGTAACGACGCGTGGCGCTCCTACTTCTACTCCAGTTACGGTTTGTACGGCAGCTATAAGCGCTACGACTTCGAGGTCCGCCCCGTCCTCGCTTTTTAGGGCAGAGATGAGATAAGGAGAAGTAAGATGATGAACAGGAAAAGTTTGATGATTTCGACGATGCTTATGTCTGCGGTCGGCGTTGGTGTCGGAAATGTTTGGGCGCAATGTGCGACCGAGGACTGTGCAGCGCTGGGTTATACTGAGGCGTATAATTCCAGCGGAAATTGCTTGAAATGTCCGTTTGGGGAAGCGTATAACTGTGAAGCCGGTTACATCTGCCCTGAAGGATATAATTATACATGTTCCGGTACCGGCTATTCCGGCGGCGTTGGAGAAGCCTGCAACGGGAAATATGCTGAATGTGCCTGCAAAGAAGGGTATAAGTTAGTGGATGGAGAATGTATTAAGCCAGCAGAATTTGGACAGTGCAGTGGCTATGCGGCACAATGTTCACTTGGTGATATCTTGTTCAGTGACGGCACGTGTAGCGCGAATAAGGTATCAGGCAAAACGCCGATAGCGGTCGTGGTTTATAAATCCGGTAGCTGTGGACAGGCACTAGCGCTGAATTCGATAGGCAACTATGAGTGGTCAACGGAACATGTCGATATCTCGACATTACCGAACTTATCGCACTCTCAAGCCTTACAAGACTTTGCAAGTTGTGAGAATAGTAAAAAAATAATGGCAGCGGGAAATAAGAGCAAGTATCCTGCGGTATGGGCAGCCTATAACTATACGACAACAGGAACGAAGGTCGGAGATTGGTGCTTGCCGGCGGCAGGAATATTTACCTCATATTTTAATAACAAAACGGCAATAAATTTAGGATTTGAGAAGGCCGGTGGGACTACATTCACAACCAGCACTGAAGCTTGGTCGTCGTCCGAGGACAATAACGGCAACGCGTGGTACTCAGGCTTTAACTACGGTTACGGTTTGGACTACAACCGCTACTACAGTAAGCTCTACAGCCTCAAGGTCCGCCCCGTCCTCGCTTTTTAGGTTTTATCTTGAGAACAAAAAAATTCCCCGTTCGGTTCGCCGTGTGGGGAAGTTTTTTTTGAGTTGTGCAAAATTATTTGATTTCGCCGATGTACATTCCCAAAGCCTGAGCAGCTTTGACGCAATCGCTGTGGGTGTCAAGCAGGGTCGTGCCTTTTTTGACAACTTCTTCAATGCTGACTGCTTGAACATGGCCGTCTTTCCAGATAACCATTTTGTTGGTTTCATCATTAGCCAGCAATTCAATCGCCTTCGCACCGAAAATGGCGGCCAAATAGCGGTCAAACATGCTCGGTGTGCCGGAACGCTGAATGTGTCCCAAGGTGGTGACGCGGGTCTGGAAGTCTTTGTAACGAATGTTAATCTCAGAAGACAAATATTGTCCGACACCGCCATAAACAGCCTCGCCAATCATGTTTTTAGCGGCTGAAATATGCTCGCCGTCCTCGGTCTTGATGCCTTCGGACACAACAATTACGGCGTGATTGCGGCCGGAAGCCTTAATTTCTTTCAACTTCTTGATAATATTATCAATTTTATAAGGAATCTCCGGTATTAAGCAGACATCTGCTTGTCCGGCCAAAGCTGACTGCATGGCCAAATGTCCGGCGTCACGTCCCATAACTTCACAAATAAGAGCGCGTTGGTGTGAACGAGCAGTTAACTCTAAGCTGTCAATCGCGGTGGTGCAAACCTGACAAGCTGAGTTGAAACCAACCGAAAATTCAGTAATTGGGGTGTCATTATCAATGGTTTTCGGAATGCCGATCATTTTGATTCCGGCGCCTTTGCAATAATTGCCGGTGATGTTCATGCTGCCGTCGCCGCCGACAACAATTACGGCGTCAAGCCCTAATTCTCTGACGCCTTCACCAAAGCGGCGAGACATCTCGCTCAGGGCTTCCATCTTGACGCCCTTGTTTAATGAGCCGAGGTAAGAACCGCTTAATCTGGGCCATGGAGTGTCTGAAAAATTTTGTATCGTTAATTCTTCATAGGACAATGGTTTTTCGGTCAAGCCTTCTGTTCCGTTATGAATGCCGAAAACCTTCCACCCTTTTTGGCTGGCGCCGTTGACAACCGCGCGTATGACGGCATTTAAGCCGGCGCAATCTCCGCCGCTGGTTAAAATTCCTATCCTCTTTTCATTAGTCATCTTAAACTCCTGTATTCTTTTTTTGTTGCAATGTTTCTCTTTTTGCTGTATAATGTATTACAAATTTTATTGGGGGATTTCCAGTAAAATTTTAGTTTATCATACGTTTTTTTTGAAAAAGGACATAAAATCAGATGTTTAAAGATGATCAGCTCGGAAAACTCCAGCACCAGTTGTGTGAACTTAAGCTTGAAGAGCGCCGAATCAGTTCTGATATAAGACATTTGGTTGCTAAAAATAAAACTATCGACTTTTTTCAGGCAAAGCAGCTTAATTCTTCTCGTCTCGGTCTAAAAACTAAGATTAAGTCGGTCGAGGCAAAGATTATGCCGAATATTATCGCATAAGTTATGCATTTTTTGCTTGCAAAATAAAATAGCTTGTGTTATTGCTTGCCTAAATTTTGGTTTTAACCCTTTATGAGAATTGTGAAAAGAGGTGATTTAAGTGGTTCAGGTTACTGTTATCGGAAATGACGTTAATCAGTCTTTGAAGGTTTTGAAGAAGAAAATGCAGCGTGAAGGTATCTTTCGTGAAATGAAGCTTCGTCGTTGTCATGAAAAAAATTCTGAGAAAAAGGCTCGTCGTCAGGCTGAGGCTATTCGCCGCGCCCGTAAACAGCTGCGTAAGCGCTTAGATACTGAAGGGTTCTAGTTTTTTCGGTTCATCTTCTATAAAAAGCCGTCTCGCTTAAACGAGGCGGCTTTTTTGTTGTTAGTTGTGATGGTGTGCGGTGTTGGGGCGGCATGAGTGCGAGGTATGGGAGAGACGATGTGCGGCTAATTTTGTCTAAAGCAAAGGGCGGGAACAAGCTTTTTTTAGAGGAGGTGAAAGGGGGATGAGCGTTTAAAAGAGTGGGAGGAGAGGTGGAAAAGGTGGATTTTAGAGGGCTAAAATTTGCTGAAGGTGAGGGTGATGGGATAGCGGGCAGAATTTTGAGAGAGGGTAAGGAAGAGGTGGACAAAGAGCGGCAGATAAATGATAAGGGTTAAATGAGGGGGATAAGGAGGACCGAAGAGACTTATTTGATTTCTTGTTTTTTATGTAAAAATGCTGTAAAATATTGTTAGTGTTATGGGCGGATGATTTTAAGGTTCGGTATGAAAGTTGAAGATTTTGAGACATTGGTTGAAAATTGCAAGTTCTTTTTAGATGATGAAAAAGTTCGGTTTGTTCCTTATTCAATCAAAGACAACAAGCGGGTTGCGAAAATTCTTATTGAAAATAAGATGACAAATATTTCTTTGGATGAATTTAATGAAATCGCAAAGCAAAGCGCACCGCTTTATCAAGCCAGAAAAAAGCTTAAGCAAAAATCGCTTGATAAGTATAATGCCATGTCACCTGAAGAAGTTGCCAAGCTGTCCATGGAGAATAAAGTTGAATATTTGGAGCTTTTATTTCCTCGTAACCAAACGAAGGAAAATGTTGAAGATATATGCCGTAAAAATGAAGAAAATATTCGCGCCTGTTTGTTTCATTTAGATTTTCCTCAGAGCTTTTGGCAAAAGGAAAAAGAGCAAGCTACTCGTTATGCTTCTTTAGTGGCGAAATCTCCGGAGATAACGCAAAAGTTAAAAAATTGGCAGGATACGAGCTTGGACGATAAAAAAGAAGTGATAAAACAGTCGCTGAAAATTTTTGAATATGTTTATGGCGATGCTCCAAAGCTTGAGTTTTTTACTGAGGCGCAAGAACGCGAACGATTAGTCAAATTAGGTTATCCCGAAGAGGTGCATGTCAATGCAGCGAATTATCATGAAGGTGTCATCAGTTTTAATACTGATAGATTGCAAGAAAGTGACAACCTTTTTGCGGTGTCGGTTCCCTTTCATGAAGGGACACATTATCGGCAAGATGTTCAAAGTTTTGGCGATACTCTTGTTGACAGGATTTTTCAGAGCAGTGTGACTAATCTTCTTGCTTATGACAATGAGCGTAATGATAAGCAAGACAAGAATTATAAAGATCTTTATACCATGTTGCCGTGTGAGGTGCATGCTTATGGGCTGCAAGAATATATGGAAAATGAGCTTATTGAAAAAGCCGGAATTCAAAAGGCTAATAATAAGGATACACCTGTGGTTAAACGTATTCATGATAAAGGATATAGTATGGCAAAAGTAAATCAGTACCGCAGTCGGTAAGATGAGTTTATTCTTATCAAAAAAAACAGTCTTGAGGAAAGTCAAGACTGTTTTTTTAGTGTTATGTACGTTGTTTATTCAAAATACTGAATATACAGCCATGCGCAGCCGATGGCGACGCTTATCAGCATGACAGGTATTGACCATTTCAAAAACCGGATGAAGCTGATGTGGTTGCCGTGTCTTTGTGCCAAGCCGGCGACAATTACGTTGGCCGAAGCACCAATCAAGGTTCCGTTGCCGCCGAAGCATGCACCGAGTGATAATGCCCACCAAACCGGCATCATGGCCTCGCGGCCGCCTAAGTCGGCTTCCATGGATTTTATCATCGGAATCATGGTGGCAACAAACGGAATGTTATCAATCGCGCTGGATACCAAAGCCGATACCCAAATGATTAAGAGCATGGTCTTGGATATGCTGCCTTCGGTCATCTTGATAAATTCTTGTCCGAGCAAGGTTAAAACACCGGTTTCTTCCAAGCCGTAAACAATGACAAACAAACCTGAGAAGAAGAAGATGGTTGTCCAGTCAACCATGGCCAAGGCTTCAGCCGTTTTGGCTTCGCGTTCGTCGTGGCGATTGCCCCAAGTGTAAAGCAAGAGCAAAACAGCCGCGCCACAGATGGCAATCGTGCCGTTGGCAATATGCAGATACTCAGCCGAAATGAAGGCTATGATAACCGTAAACAAAACGAACAAGCATTTAATCAACAAGCCTTTGTCGGTGATGGCTTTGCGCTCATCAATTTTCATAACCTCGGCTCTTTTCTTGAGGTCGGTTTTTAAGTGGCGGCCCCAGAAAAAGTCAAATATCAGTACAATGACAATCATTGTGGTGATGACAACCGGTGTCAGCTCTTTGACAAAGTCCATGAATGACAAGTTGAGCGCTGAACCGATTAAGATGTTAGGTGGGTCACCAATCAAAGTTGCCGTACCACCGATATTTGATGAAAAGATTTCGAGAATCAAATAAGGGTAGGGGTTGACTTTAAGTTTTTGGGTGATTTGAAATGTTACCGGCACAATTAATAAAACGGTGGTAACATTGTCCAAAAAGGCCGAGAAAAAGGTCGTTACCAAAGCTAATACCGCCAATAATCCACGCGGGTTGGCTCTGACTTTTTTGGCTCCCCAAAAGGCGACGTATTGGAACATTCCTGATTTTTCGCAGATGCCGACAATCGTCATCATACCAATCAGGAGTGCCAAAGTGTTAAAGTCAATACCTTTTAAGGCAGTGGTCTGAGTTAAAATTCCTGAAAAAATCATAACGGCAGCCGCTAACAAAGCAACGACGGCGCGGTTTAATTTTTCCGTGAATAGAATCAGGTAGCAGATGACCACGATTGCAGTGGCAACTATCTGCGGATTTAAGCCAAATATCAGATGTGAAGCTGTTGCTGCATCCATTTTGTATTTCCTTTATTTTCTATTTCTTAGATTGTTTTCTACGGTTTTAGGTATAGTCCAAAGTTGCTAAAAATATCTTAATTTTAGATTTTTCATAAAAAAAGCTCCCAAAATGGGAGCTTAGCACGATGTTTTGACTAGAAATTGTCGTCTTCGTCACTAAAATCATCGTCGTTGAAATCATCATTTTCGAAAGAATCGTCTTGTTCCATGCTATCATCTTCAAGCATTAACGGCGTATTTTCCTCTTCAATCTCTGATTTGCGGCGACGTCCGCGGCGCTTTTTCTGCGGTTTTTTCTTTTGCAGGGCGCCGATGATGTAGTTGCCGGCGATTTTGTAGAGGTCAACCAAGTGATTGTTATACATATGGTCGCCTTCTTCAATCATGGCAAAGTCAACTTCGACGTTGCGCTGTGTGTTTAAGCGGCGTGCCATGGTGGCAACACTGCTCGGATTTACAATCTCGTCTTTGCCGCCCTGAACGATTAATCCAGATGTTGGGCAAGGGGCTAAAAATGTGAAGTCTTTTTCATTAGCCGGAGGAGAAATGGCGATAAAGTTATTAATATCCGGTCTTCTCATCAAAAGCTGCAGTCCAATCCATGCACCAAAAGAATAACCTGCAATCCAGCATTGGCGTGCATCAGGGTTCATGGCTTGTAACCAATCTAATGCGCTGGTGGCATCGGCTAATTCTCCGGGGCCGTCCTCAAACTCACCTTGTGAGCGGCCGACGCTTCTGAAATTAAAGCGCAATACCGAAAAGCCCAAGTTTTGAAAACAACTGTACATGGTGTAGACCACTTTGTTGTTCATGGTGCCGCCGTATTGCGGGTGTGGGTGCAAGATTAAGGCAACCGGTGCCGTCGGGTTGCTGCTTTGGTGGTAGCGTCCCTCTAATCTGCCGGCGTGTCCGTTGAATATTACTTCACTCATTTTTATTTTCTCTTATTAATATTAATTTAGTACAGTTGTGCTAGATTTTACTTCAGCAATACTATATAAATTGTTAATTTTCTTCAATTAAGGAAGCATAACACAAAATGGAATCGAATTTCAAGATGATTCAGCAAGACATTGACGCCGTGTTGGCGCGTGATCCTGCTACTAAAAGCAAATTAGAAGCTATTCTTTGTTCGTCGGGGCTTCATGCTATTGTTTTTCATAGATTTAATCATTGGTTGTGGCAAAATAATTTTAAGCTTACCGCTCGCTTCCTTTCTCAGGTTTCTCGTTTTTTGACCGGAATTGAAATTCATCCGGGGGCGCGAATCGGGAAAGCCTTTTTTATTGACCATGGTATGGGGGTGGTGATTGGTGAAACAACCGAAATCGGTGATAATGTGACACTTTATCATGATGTAACGCTTGGTGGAACAACGGTTTTTGATGAACATGGGAAGGTGACGACCAAGCGACACCCGACAATTGGAAATAATGTGATTATCGGTTCCGGCGCACAGGTTCTTGGCCCGATTGTTATCGGCGATAATGTTAAAATCGGGTCAAATGCGATTGTAACCAAAGATGTGGCTCCTAATACGACTGTTATCGGAATGGCAGCTCATCATGTGGCAGAGTTTCGGCATTCTCGTGGTAAAAAGCAAAAATTTGCAGCTTATGGTTTGGTTAATGATGTGAAAGATCCGCTGGAAGCAAAATTATCTGAGCTTGAGGCTGAAATTAAAAGTCTTAAATCCGAATTAAAAGAGCTGAAAAAATGATTGATTTACCGTTACTTGTTCCTGATAAAAAGCCAGCTGACGTGAAGGTTTGCGTGGCGATGTCCGGCGGTGTGGATAGTACCGCAGCCGTTCTTTTGCTTAAACAAGCCGGTTATGATGTTTTTGGTATGACGCTCGATTTATTGCAGCCTCCTTATGTGCCGGTTTATAGTTCAATTGCTGATGCGGCCAAAGTGGCGGAACAAATCGGAATTTCTCATTATTATGTTGATGCCAAAGCTGAATTTAAGCGAGATGTGGTTGATTATTTTGCCGAATCTTATCTTAACGGAGAAACGCCGTCGCCTTGCATTTTTTGTAATCGTTTCATTAAGCTAGGACTTTTGGTGGAAAAAGCCAGAGAAATGGGAGCTGATGTGGTGGTGACCGGTCACTATGCCGAAATTTTACTGACAAAGCATGGCGTTGAGTTGCATCGTGCTAAAGATTTGGTGCGCGATCAAAGCTATTTTTTGAGTTTGGTGGGTAAAGAAAGTTTGCAAATGTTGCGTTGCCCCTTGGCTGCCTTTTCTAAAGAAGATACTCGTAAAATTGTTCAAGAGGCCGGTATTGAAATTTTTAACAAGCCGGATAGTCAAGATATTTGTTTTGTTTCTCAAGGAAAATATGCTGAACTTATTCATAAACTTCGTCCTGATTTCTTACTGAAAAAAGGAGATATTATAACAACAGACGGACGCGTTTTGGGCCAGCATAACGGTATCATTCATTATACGGTCGGGCAGCGCCGCGGATTGGGAATCGGGGGTGGTCCGATTTATTATGTGTTGCGGCTTGATGCCTTGAAAAATCAGGTTGTGGTTGGGTCTTATGATGAGCTTAAGTGTTCAAAGGTTTATTTGCGTGATGTGAACTGGTTGGGAGAAGAACAGCCTGATATTTTATCCTGCGAAGTAAAACTCCGCTCACGGCAAAGTCTGGTGGCGGCAGAGGTTAAGTTTCTTGCAAAAAATCGGGCAGAGGTTTCTTTGCTTGGCGATTTTTACGGTTCTGCGGCCGGACAAGGGTGTTGTTTTTATGTCGGTTCTCGTGTTTTGGGCGGCGGTATTATTGAAAATGTAACTGAAGTGTAACTTTTTTTAGTGTTTTTTTTGTGATATTATTAATTAAAGGTGGCTCAGGAGGGCATTATGAAAAGTATTTGGTATATTGCAGCACTACTCATGGGAATAGGCGTTTCTTGTAATGCTTATGCATTGCCGGCAAATCCATGGGCGGCTCCGGCTCAATCTGCCTCCGGAGAAGCAAAGGCTTTGCCCAGTAATCCATGGGCCACAAAAAAAGCTCTGCCACAAGTTGATTATACTAGGGAAGCTCCCAGACAACAAAATGTAAATATTTTTCAAGCTTTGGAAATGCAAAGCGCAGAAGAAACAGATGAGGAAAAACAAGAGGAGCAAACTATTAAGCAGCAGCTGCAGGAATTAAATGATACCTATGGGCCGGATATCATAAGAGCTTCGCAAGAGTATAGAAATAAGTTTTCTGACGGTATGGATGCGGTGGGAGATGCTTCTGCTGATTATAGTAAAAGAATTCAAAAAGGTTATAAAAATGTTACCGACACAACTAAGGCATATGGCAGAAAGATAAAAGACGGCTATGATGATATGGTTGACACGGTTGAAGATTATGGGCGCAAAATTAAAAACGGTTATAATAGTGCTGTCAGTACGGCAAAATATTATGGAAGAAAGCTAAAGAGCAGTTTCAGAACACTCGGAAATGAGTTGTCGTCATTAAAAGGTGCATTTTAAGATAGAAAAGTTTGTCATGGTTGGGGTGTCAGCGATGATGCCCCTTTAATTTTTATTGACGATTTTTTTATATTGCGCTTAAATCAGCGAAAAGTTTGTTTTTGAAAAAGGAATTTAAGCATGAAGCCGGTTGTGATTTTGGTTTGTCCGCAGATGTGTGAAAATGTCGGTATGGCCGCACGCGCCATGATGAACTGTGGGCTTGATGAAATGCGCTTGGTTAATCCGAGAGAAAATCATCTTGATGAAAAAGCCATTGCCGCATCTTCCGGTGCAGAGAGAATCTTGCAACAGGCAAAGGTTTTTGCTTCAACAGCTGAGGCCGTGGCGGACTTAAACTTGCTTTATGCTTCTACCGCGCGGCGTCGTAATATGGTCAAAACAGTGGAAACCGCTCAAGCAGCGGCGCATGAAATTGTGGAAAAGGCTGCCCAAGGTGTGCGGTCAGGAATTTTGTTTGGTCCTGAGAGAACAGGGCTGCATAATGATGATGTGGCTTTGGCCGATAAAATTATTGAAATTCCGCTTAATCCGGAGCATTGCTCACTTAATTTGTCGCAGGCGGTTTTGTTGGTGAGTTATGAATGGTATAAAACGCAGGTTAATGTTCCAGAAGTGCAGATGGTGACGAATAATGGTGTATTGGCCAGCAAAGAAAAGCTTTATCATTTTTTTGACTTTTTAGAGAGCAAGCTAAAAGACTGCCGCGCTTTTCAAGATGATGAAAAACGTCCGAAAATGTTAATTAATCTACATAATATCTTTTTGCGCGGGGAGCTGACCGAGCAAGAGCTTAATACGCTTTACGGAATTGTGACCTATCTCTCATCTCACTAGAATCGGTCGGTGGTTAACGAATTTTTTCCTATTCTGTGTTTATACTAGACCGGCTGTTACTATATTTTAGGGAGAATGCCTATGCACGGAGCAGAATTTGTTTCGTCGGAGCAGGTGATCTTTGGCTGGAATCCGATGATTGTGGCTAGTGTTATTTTAATCATCAGCTATATTATTTTATTTACAGAAAAAGTTAATCGTGCCGTTGTGGCGCTGGTTGGTGCTTGCGTTATGATCTTTTGTGGGGTGTTGACGCAAAGCACGGCTATTCAGGGAATTGATTTTAATACCTTGGCGCTGCTTATCGGTATGATGATCGTGGTCGGAATTTGTGAAAAGTCCGGCATGTTTCAATATGTGGCAATTTGGGGGGCACAGCAGGTTAAGGCCAGTCCGCGCGGGTTGATGGCGGTTTTGGCTCTGGTTACGGCGGTGTTCTCGGCGTTTTTGGATAATGTGACGACGGTGCTTTTAACCGTTCCGGTCACTTTCCAGATTACGCATAAGCTTCGTATTAATCCTTATCCTTATTTGATTTTGGAGATTTTTGCCTCTAATATCGGTGGAACCGCAACCTTAATCGGTGATCCTCCTAATATTTTGCTAGGGTCTGCTCTTAATTTGTCATTTATGGATTTTCTCTATGAGCTTACTCCTGTTGTGATGGTTACTATGCTTGTTCTCATCGGTGTCTTTGATTTTGCTTATGGTCGACATATGAAAACCGATATGAAGCGTCGTGCTGAAGTTATGCGTATTGATAAGCGCCAGTCAATCACCGACAAGGTTTTACTGACAAAATGTTTGGTGGTTTTGTTTGGCGTTATCTTGGGCTTTATTTGTGCTGAGCATTTGCACATTGCAAACGGTACAATCGCTTTGTTTGGTGCGACAATTGCTATGTTGCTCTATACTTGGGGCAATCGTCATGATGAGCGTGAAGCCAAAACGGCGGAAATTTTTACGCTGGTTGACTGGACAACCATCTTTTTCTTTGCCGGGTTGTTTGCCATTGTTTATGGTTTGGAAGAAACAGGCGTGTTACTCTTGCTCGGAAATAAGTTTGTCGAGCTGACCGATGGTAGCATTGATAAAGCCGTGTTCCTTGTTATGTGGGTATCAGCCTTTGTTTCAACAGCTATCGACAATATCCCGTTTGTGGCAACTATGATTCCGGTTTTGAAATCTATGGAGCCGGGGATGGGTGGTCGCGAAGCCATGATGCCGGTTTGGTGGGCTTTGTCTCTCGGGTCATGCTTTGGCGGAAACGGCTCGCTTATTGCTGCTTCGGCCAATGTTATTGTGGCTGGTATGGCGCAACGCGAAGGAACACCAATCTCGTTTATCGGGTTTTTGAAGTGGTCAATTCCGGTGATGATTGGCTCGGTGCTCATCGCATCACTCAAGTTTATGTGATGTTTCTTCAAAAAAAAGCCGGAAAATTTCCGGCTTTTGCTTTTTTTTTGAGTTTTTTCTTAGATTCTTGTTGACAGAGCGAAAAAGTTATGTATATTGCAATCAAAGATTTTTGTTTAATCTAAATTTTTGGATGGTTTAAAAATGTACGCAGTAATTAAAACAGGCGGAAAACAGTATAAAGTTTCGACCGGTGATGTCTTGAAAGTCGAAAAACTGGCCGCTGAAGAAGGTAAAGAAGTTATTTTTAACGAAGTTTTGGCTTTGGATAATACTGTCGGCACTCCTTTGGTTGAAGGTGCTTCGGTTAAAGCTACTGTTTTGAAACAGGCTAAAGATGCTAAAGTTATTATCTTCAAAAAGAAAAGAAGACAAAATTATCGTCGTAAAAACGGCCACAGACAGCAAATTACGCTGGTTAAAATTACCGATATTTGTGGCAAATAGTTAGAGTTAAGGAGAATTTGTTATGGCACATAAGAAATCAGGCGGTAGCTCTTCTAACGGGCGCGACTCCATCGGACGTCGTTTGGGCTTGAAAAAATCCGGCGGTCAGGCTGTTATCCCCGGAAACATCATTATTCGTCAGCGTGGTACTCAGTATCATGCCGGTGATAATGTCGGTATGGGTAAAGATCATACTCTGTTTGCAACAGCTGAAGGTAAAGTTCAGTTCGCAAAGAGCGGTACCCGTACGATTGTTTCTGTTGTTACAGAAGACTAGTATTCGGTTTGATGTTTTGGAGGAGGGGGTGCTTTCATCCCCTCTTTCTTTTTCGGAAGAACAGACTTTTCAAAGATTGAGGAAAATATGAAGTTTTTGGATCAGGCTAAAATTTTTGTTAAGTCAGGCGACGGTGGGGCCGGTTGCGTCTCGTTCCGTCGTGAAAAATATATCGAATTTGGCGGACCGAATGGTGGTGATGGTGGAAAAGGCGGTAGTGTCTATTTTGAAGCCGTGGAAAATCTGAACACGTTAATAGATTTTCGTTATCAACAGCATTTTAAGGCACAAAAAGGCCAAAACGGCATGGGGTCGCAAATGACCGGTGCCAAAGGCGAAGATATTATCATCAAAGTTCCGGTCGGAACCGAAATCGTGGCCGAAGACGGGGTTACGGTTTTGGCTGATATGGTTACGCCAGGGCAGAAGTTTTTGATTGCCAAAGGCGGCGACGGCGGCCGTGGTAATATGCAGTTTAAATCGGCGACCAATCAGGCGCCGCGCTATGCCGAACCGGGATGGCCGGGGCAGGAAATGTGGGTTTGGTTGCGCCTCAAGGTGATTGCCGATGTCGGTTTGGTCGGTTTACCTAATGCCGGAAAATCAACCTTTTTGTCGGTTGTAACGCAGGCACGTCCGAAAATTGCCGATTATCCGTTTACGACGCTTCATCCGAATCTCGGGGTGGCTTGGGTTGATAATTATGAACTCGTGATTGCCGATATTCCGGGGTTGATTGAAGGGGCGCATGAAGGTGTGGGCTTGGGTGATCGTTTCCTCAAGCATGTTGAGCGTTGTGCGGCTTTGTTGCATTTGATTGATGCCAATGAAGATGTGGTTAAGGTCTATAAAGCCATTCGTAAAGAACTTGATCTTTATAATCAGAAACTGGCTGAAAAGCCCGAAGTTGTGGTCTTAAATAAAATCGACTCGTTGCCTGAAGATGACGTTGCCAAGAAAGTTGCGGCGCTTGAAAAAGCTTGCGGCAAAAAGGTTATTGCGATTTCGGCCGTGGCGAAAAAGAATTTGTTTGAAGCCTTGCGCGCGGTGAGTGCTTTTGTGACACGCGACCGTCGTAAAAAAGCGTCCGAACAAGAGGATAGTGCTTCTTCAACAGTTAAAAAAGAATGGTCACCTTTGGATTAAGGAGTAAAAATGGTGGTTAAAGCGGCTGTAAATAATATTAATGATATTAAAGATGATGACAGAATCGTTGAGATTGTTACCAAAACGCTTGATGATAACAAGGCCGAAGATGTTGTGGTTATGGATTTGAAAGGTAAAACCTCAATTGCCAGTTATATGGTGATTGCCAGCGGAACATCACAGCGTCATGTGGCTTCTTTGGCTGAAAAGGTGCAGGAAAATCTTAAAAAAGCCGGTTATAAGTCAACGGTTGAAGGGGCGGAAAAAGCCGACTGGGTGTTGATTGATGCTTTTGACGTGATTGTTCATCTCTTCAAGCCGGAAGTGCGAGATTTTTACAGCATTGAGAAAATGTGGAGCAGTGTTGCTGAAATTCGCAAGATTTAGTTTCTTTTGAGAATCGCCCGTTGCGGCGATTTTTTTTGTGGTGGTATTTATAATTATTTGGTAAAATAATGAGAATTATGTGAGACGGGTTTTTCTTTAGGAATAATAGATGTTGAAAATGTTTCATTACGCTAAGGCAATACCATTATGAAAGATGGTTTATTTGGCATTAAAAAGAGCAATAGAAGTTTGCGCCCTTATGCTCACAGAGCGGGAACAGATAATCCTGAAAAAATCTATGAATGGTTGGATAGTATTTTTGAAGGGAGAAGTAATTCCATATCTTGTTTAACCGAAGAAATTGTCTGGAAGGGACACGATAAGGTACTCAAATCCATCGTTGACGGTTGAGATTTGTTTTCTTTTGATTTGGAGCGGTTAGTCAAAGATGGTGTTGTTACGGCAATTTGGTGTAAGCAAGGGTCTGATGCCGGAGGATATAATGAAAAATTTGAAAAAGTTGCACTCGATGATATTGATTATTCTCCGCTGACATGGGAAAAGTGTGATGCCTCAAAAGACTTGTTATTTGGGGTTGTAAGACACTATCTGTACCAACAGTTGACTAAACGCTATGGAAAATTGCTTTTTTGGCTGGAGCAAGTTCCGGTGTATTGTCCATTGTCGCAAGCTCAAAAGATTTTGCAAGAAGCATCGGGGCTGGTGGAATTAAGACGTGTTACGACTTATTATGATTCTGACTATTCTCCGGCAGTTTTGCGTCCGACGATTGCTGATGCGATTATCCAATGTCCGAAAGATATTTTGGATCAAGTTGTGGCCTTTGAATTTGTGGCGCCGTCAAGAGATACCAAAGACTATTATGACAAGGTGCTGGGTATGCATGTGTTGACAACCGTGTATTATGCCGGTGTTGTTCCGCAAGAAATTGCTGCACAAAAAGTGTCGTTGTACTAAAGTTATCAGAGCTTGAAATCCTTGCTTTCAAGGTTCAGGCTCTTTTTTGTCTTGACAGTGCTCGGTGATGATTTAAACTGTTTTCCGATAAAAGGAGGCATTATGAAGGTTGTTATTTTAGCTATCGGAAAGTGCAAGCGAAACTCGCCGGAGTTTGCGCTGATTGCCGAGTATGTTAAGCGCTGCTCTTGGGAGATTATCATTAAAGAAAAAGATAATTCAACGCAAAGCGACGAAGCCAAGTTTTTAATTGAAAATATTCCTCATGGTGCCAAAGTCGTGGTGCTGGATGAGCGCGGAGTTAATATCAAAAGTACCGAATTCGCCGCTAAAATTCAGGATTGGATGCTTGACGGTGTTTCTGAAATTTGTTTTCTTATCGGCGGAGCAGATGGGCATTTGCCTTCAACTCGTGAACGTGCCGACCTTATTCTTTCCTTTGGCAAACTGACGTTGCCGCATATGCTTATGCGGGCGGTTTTGACCGAGCAAATTTATCGCGCCTCAACTATCCTCAATCATCATCCGTATCACCGCGAATGAGTTTATAAGTTCTTCATCGCCAGTTTTTCAAGTTCTTTAATTTTATCACGATAAATGACGGCTTCTTCAAACTCAAGATTGGCGGCGGCGTCTTTCATCTTCTTGGTATATTCTTTGAGTTTTTTCTCAATATTTTTGACATCAGCAATTTCTTGTTTTTGCATTTTATCATCCTGAACGTAATCGCTTTCGGTCATTTCGGTCAGGGTGTTGGATATGCTCTTTTTAATTGTCTTTGGCGTGATGCCGTGTTCGGCGTTATACTGCTGTTGTTTTTTGCGGCGTCTTTCGGTTTCTTCCAGCGCTTCTTTCATTGAACCGGTTATTTTGTCGGCGTATAGAATCACTCGGCCTTCCGCATTTCGGGCGGCGCGGCCAATCGTTTGTATCAATGAGCGTGTCGAACGCAAAAAGCCTTCCTTATCGGCGTCTAATATCGCAACCAGCGAACATTCCGGAATATCCAAGCCTTCTCTTAACAAGTTAATACCGACCAAAACATCAAAAACACCTAGTCGTAAATCGCGGATAATTTCTATTCTCTCCAACGTATCAATATCCGAATGCAAATAGCGAACTTTTACACCGTTATCATGCAGGTATTCGGTCAAGTCCTCAGCCATTTTCTTGGTCAAAGTTGTGACCAAAACGCGCTCGCCTTTGGCTGCCGTTTTGCGACATTCTTCCATTAAGTCATCAATCTGATTTTCAACAGGACGGACAATACACAGCGGATCGGCCAAGCCGGTCGGGCGAATAACCTGTTCGGTAAATGTGCCTTTGCTTTGTTCTAGTTCCCAGTCTCCGGGGGTGGCTGAGACAAAAATGCTTTGCCCCCTCATTTTATCCCATTCGGCAAATTTCAGCGGGCGGTTGTCAACGCAAGACGGAAGTCTGAACCCATATTGCGCCAAGGTGCTTTTGCGATTGAAGTCGCCCTTAAACATTCCGCCAATTTGAGGAATCGAGATATGGCTCTCATCCACAAAGAGAATCGCATTTGGCGGCAGGTATTCAAACAAAGTTGGTGGTGGATCGCCGGCTTTTCGGCCGGTCAAGTAACGCGAATAGTTTTCAATGCCTTTGCAATGGCCGGTGGTTTCAAGCATCTCTAGGTCAAAGCGGGTGCGTTGTTCTATTCTTTGTGCTTCAAGCAACTGATTGTTTTGTTTAAACTCGCTAACTCTTTCTTCTAGCTCTTTTCTGATGCCGACCATTGCTTGCGCCAAAGCCGGACGCGGTGTGACATAGTGATTGGCCGGATAAATCGTGACTTCATCCAAATCTTGAAGTTTTTTTCCGGTTAGCGAATCAAACTCGCTGATTGCTTCAATCTCATCACCAAAAAAGGATATTCTCCACCCCTTATCTTCATAATGCGCCGGAAAAATGTCCAGCACATCGCCATTTACGCGGAAGGTGGAACGTACGAAATTTTGCTGATTGCGTTCATACTGCAACTCAGTTAATCTCTTGTATATTTCTTTAGGCTCGATTTGGTCGCCGACGGCCAAAGGAATCGTCATCGCGGCATAAGAATCAACATCGCCCAAGCCGTAAATGCAAGATACTGAGGCGATGATAATTACGTCGTTGCATTCCAAAATATCGCGCGTGGCAGCGTTTCTCATGCGGTCGATTTGCTCATTTAAGGCAGAATCTTTTTCAATATAAGTATCGGTTTTAGGAACATAGGCTTCCGGCTGGTAATAATCGTAGTAAGACACAAAATACTCAACATGGTTATTCGGAAAAAACTCTTTCATTTCCGAATAAAGTTGTGCCGCTAAAATCTTGTTTGGAGCCATTATCATGGCCGGTCTTTGGCTTTGCTCAATGATCTTAGCCATGGTAAAGGTTTTTCCAGAGCCTGTTACGCCAAGTAGGACTTGAGACCGTTCTCCTCGTTGTAATCCTTCGCAGATTTCTTTGATGGCTTGAGGTTGGTCTCCGGCCGGTTCATAGGGGCTTTCTATCTTGAATTCTTTTTTGTGCATTTTATTTTATGGTTTCACTTAATGTGGCGCTCTTTAACGAATCGGTATATATCTTAGCAAAACTGCTGAAAGCGGCAATGTTGTTAATTGCTTTATCTATTTCTTTTAAGTCTATTTTATTGCTCTCAAAGCTGTCGGTCAAGACCTTAAATGCACTGCTGTAAGGTGTCTCCTTAAAGAACGGCTCAAAGGTATTTTTTAAGCGTACGATTACCGTTTCTCTTCCGGCTTTTTTCAATGCGGTTGCCCAGTCTAAAACAAGTTGTGTTTGTTCTGCACTGAGTTTTTGACCCGGTTGCGGTTTTTCTATTAAATATTTTATGGTATCGGCAGCTTCGGCCCATTGACCATTGTCCCAGTAAATTTCGCTTTTCATCATAAGGCCGTTTTTACTGTAATCGTCCCTCAATAATTCAAGAGCAGCTTCCGGTTCTCCTAAAGCGGACAGTGCTTTGGCGCGTATTAAACGGCGGTGAGCGACAATTGTCGGGGTTAAATCTTCATGCTCGGTCTGGTCCAAGATATTAAGTGCTTCTCCCGGTGATTCATTGAACAAGTTTATCAGAGCCATTCTGGTTCCTACAACAGCTTTTTCCTGTGGGGTTAGGTTGCTTTTGGTATATTGTTCTGCCAGAATCTCATATGCTTGATCTAATAAATCAGCAGCAACTAATCTGTCGGCTAATTTGGGAATTATGTTGTTATAATATTTGCTTAACGGAGCCAACCAGCTGTAATCATTGTACAAAGCTAATGATTTTAGGCTGGCACTGCTGCTGTCTTGGTTGTTTATGTAAATGTTTTCAAAGATTTTTACCATTCTTTGTGTGACCAGATCTTCTTGCTCCGGGGCCACGATGCTTTTTAATGTTTGCAAGGTGCTTAGTGCTCTACCATAATCTTTGCCTTCCGCATAAGTTGTTGCAAGTGCATCTAAAACCTTCTCTTTAAATTTCTTTTCTTGCCATGCGTATCTTAGCTTTTCATATTCGGCAATAGCCTCTTTGTTTTTGGTGCTGCCGGCTCTTTTTTCTATCTCTAAGATATTATAACGGGCATAGGCAGAGTATTTCTCTGATGTTGTATTGGCCGTGTTGCGATATTCTCCGATGGCATTCAGCGGATAGCCAAGAATGTCAAGCTTTTTGGCCGTGTAATAGCTGATTAATGCGTTTTTATTGGTGACGTTGGTTGATGACCTGATGATGTCTATGTAATTTTGGAGGTTTAAGTCATCTTGCGCTAAAACGGCAGATTCAATTCCGGCTAAAGCTATTCTTCTTCTGATTTCGTTAGGGTATTCTTTTATCAGATAGTTATAGCTGCTTAGGATGATGTTATCTTCTGCTTTTGGTTTTTGTGCCGTTGAAATAAGGGCTCTCCAGAAGTTGGCTTCGTTTGAAGATACTAAATCTCCATAGGAAAATTCTTCAAGCGCAGCATCGTATCTTTTTAGCAAGAAGTTTGCTATGCCTTTTGCAATGTGAAATTCTTCACTGAGAACGACAGGGCTTTTTTTCCCTTCTTGTTCTTGAAGTAGTTGTAGGGCATCGCTTCCTAAGCCTTTTGACAGGTAGTAGTAAGTCAAAAGCATTTCGGTTTTGGGTTTGTCTTTTTCTTTGGCAGAGGCTATGTCATTTAATAATGAGCTTTTGGCTGTATTAAAGTTTTCTGACAATAGCTGAGCGTTGACTTTTGCAAAGAAATTTCCTTCTTGTTCTGCGCTTTGGCTTAATCTGGTTCTTCGTTTTAAGCTCTCAAGGTCTTCTGAAATATTTAATCCTTTTTTTATTCGGCGAATCGATACGCCAGTGTTGCCGATATCCATCGTTATGTCATCGGCGTTTAACACCGTAACAAGGCCTGCGTAAGAAGGGAGTATTTCAACGTCAGGGTAGTAGTAGGCATTTTTCATGCCGAGATTTGTTTCATCAGTGGTGATGATGTTGATGATGTCTCCGATATCGGGATCAAATATGGATACGATTTTTCCGGCTGAGCTTCCCGGTAAAAAAAGGTAGGAGTTATTGAATAAGTCATACTGAATGAATATCGGAAATTCTTTTATCTCGGTTTGATCCTTGCCGGTATAGAGGTCAACAATCCACAGTAAACCTTCTTTACGGATATTTACGTTTGTTCCTTCTTTGGGTTTTAGGCGGATGATGGATGCTGCATTGTTTGGCAGCTGGATAACATCTTCTGCCAGAGGCTGAGCATTGGTATTTAGTTCCTCAACATTAAATGTTTGAGAGTGGTCAAATATAATCCATAAATAGTCGTTTCTTTTGAATACACCGATGTCAACAGGCATGTTCCACGAAAAGCTTAAGCTTCTGACTTTGCTTACAGGGACAGTTTCGATATTGCCAGCGGCTTGTCTTTCTTTGATTTGGTCGGTTCCTGAGGTATAGGCATTATCTTTGGAATCTTTTATATCTACGATGATTTTGTCTTGCTGTTCGAAAGAATTTTTTATCTCTTCCGGAAAACTTAAAACAAAATTGCCATCGCTGTCGCTGTTGAATTTTATTTTATCAGCCTGCGGATAATTTTTCAGGCTGGTGCTGGTTATTCGATAAGGTTTTTGAAAAATGATTTGTGTGATTTGGTTTCCAGACTTTATTTGATAGGGCGGAATGCGCTCAAAGTCTATGATAAAACGTGAAAAATCTTTTTCTTTGTAGTAATTTAAGTTGGCTTGCTCTAACCTCTTTGGAAGAGGAGGGGGTATTTGTGAGAGCTCTTCTGTTGTTTGGGCATTTGTCTTATTGATAGCAAAAAAACAACACATCGCCAAAAGTAGAACAGATAGTCTGCCGGCGCTTTTTTTGATGATGTTGTTTTTTTTGTTTATCACTTTTTTTACTCTATGTTATTGAGGCTGTTTCCTATAAGTTGGTTAGTTATGGCTTTGGCTTTTTGAGCGTCCATTTGCGAAAGAATTGCCGATGAGGCGGATGGTTTCATTTCGTTCAAAATTGCCGTGCTTAATTCTATATCCAGCGTATTAAATATGCGGGCTGCATCTTTAGGTTTCATGCTGGTATAAAGTTTTACCAAAGTCATGAGTTTTTCTTTTTCTTTTGCACTGTATTCCTGCATTAAGTTTCTTAGTTTTGTTTCATATGCTTGCAGTTGCTCCAGTTTTTTTTGAATTTCTTCTTCGGTAATTTTTAGCTGAAGGGCCTTCTTTTCTATTTCTTTATCTTTTAAATTAAGAGCTTCTCTTCGTTTGGCAAGGTCTTGAAGAATCGCAATTTCTGATTTGGAAAAAGTGCTTTCATTTTCTCCTAAATTATTTTTTGCTTCTTCGGTCTTATCCAATAATTGATTCAGGGATTTTGTTTCTGAGTTTTGAGGTTTTTCTTCTGCTTGTGCATCTTGGGTGCCAAACTCTATTTGGGTTTTGCCGTTTTCCTGAATGTTGTCGACGACTTTTGTTATGCGGATTGACAAGGTCAATACGGCGGTGAAAATAAATATCGGTAATATTCTTAGTTTTATTTTTGGTGACATCTTTTTACTTCTTTTTCTATTTGATTGAACGCAATGCTTTCAAAAGTTCGAGCTCGGCTTCTGAGCGAGACATATTTTCATCCGAAGGCGCCGGCGAGGTAATGGGGGCTTCTTTATTATTGTTATTTATTTCTATTTTGCGGCTGTTGTGGATGACATTTTCAAGGCGGTCAGCCAGACTGTCTGCGCGCTCGTTTATGAATATCAAGTCGTCTTTGAGGTTTTTGGCGCTGTTTACAACTTCTTTAAGCTCGCCGGATGTGTTTTGAGTGGCTGTTTTGAGCTTTGGAATAGAATTTTCAGCCTTTATTGTGGCGTCATTTAATGATTCAACCAATCTAGCTAAAGAGCTTTGGTTTTGTCTTAAAATTTCGAGGTTTTTATTTAATCTGCAGGCATAAATAATTGTTGGTATCAGCAAACCGATGATTGCCAGATTTATGATTAAATCCAGATTATCCATTTTTTTCTGCCTTTCCTTTTACTCTGATTGCTATTTTGTCGGCTTTGCGTCCCATGGTGCCGCTCAAAAGCGGTATGTCTCCGCAAATCAGGGTTATGTTTGAATTTTTATCCATATCTAAGTTTAAAAATGAGCCTTTTTTCCATTTTGCTATTTCTTTTAAGTCGATTTGCATTTCTTTTAAGCAGGCATCAATCTCAACTTCTGTTTCCCATAATTCTTCAACCAAGTGGTTTTCCCAGATGGTGTCGCGGCCGTATCTTTCGCCCATGAACATTTGTAATAGGAGGTCTCTGACCGGCTCTAAGGTTGCATAAGGTATCATCATATCCAGCTTGCCGCCGCGGTCTTCCATATCAATGTGGAGGCGGGCAACGATTACGGCGTTTGACATGCGTGCAATGGCAGCAAAACGCGGGTTGGTCTCTGTGCGGTCATAGTTAAAGTTAACGGTTGTTATTGGGTCAAAAGCTGTTGATAAATCTGCTAAAACCAAATCAATCATGTCTTTGACCAGATTGAGTTCTATGGTGGTGTAGGGGCGACCTTCAATGCGCATGGCAGCAGTGCCGCGTCTTCCGCCCAGAAGGACATCAACGATTGAATAAACTAGAGACGAATCGACAGATATCAGGCCGTAGTTGTCCCATTCTTCGGCTCGGAATACGGACAGAAGTGTTGGAAGCGTGAGGGAGTCAATGTATTCTCCGAATCTCATTGATTCTATGCTCTCCAGAGAGACTTCAACGTTATCTTGGGTGAAGTTTCTCAGAGAAGTGGCCATCATACGAATCAGTCGGTCAAAAACGACGTCGAGCATCGGAAGGCGCTCGTATGAGACCATCGATGAATTTAGTATTGCTTTGACGCCTGATTCTTCAATGCTTTTTTTGGGGCCTTCTGTTGATTGATGACCAAACAGCGAATCTATTTCTTCTTGATTAAGAAGTTTTGAGCTTTCGGTGCTTGAGTTATTTGAGCCCGCTTCATCTTGCACTTTTATCATGTCTGCCCAGTCTTCTTTTTTTTCAGAAGCTGTTTCTTTGATATCCGGCTTTTCTTGTTTTTCTTCTGCCACTTTTGTGTTCCTTAAAGTTTATTTTTGTATTTCAAAGCTTTTGAAATTCAGGTTGGAAATCAATATTGGGTGAGTGATTAAGTTTATTCTATGCAATAATTCTTCTTTAAGCCAATATATTCCTTCTGATGATTGTATTTCTTCCGGATGTAATTCTATCAAATGGGTTATTATCGAATCATTAATTCTCGGAATAAAAGCTTCTATTAAATGCGTTTTATCGGCCTCAATATTTTTTGTTTCAATAGTGATTTGAATTTTTGCTCTTGCTTGTTGGTTGTTGTTGCTGTTGAGAAGAACATCAATAGCAGGCAGGTCATAAAGCAAAGTTGTATTACCCGTAGCAGTCGTTTCTCCTTCTGCTGCGGTTTCTATAACTTGATAATTTTTTTTCTCATCTTCTTTTTTTGTGTTGAAAACGGCATAAAAACTTACTACCAAGCCAATAACGATTAATATCGGCAGTATTATCAGAAGAATCTTTTTTTTATTTGCTTTTGACGATGTTTTGAGGTCGTTTTCTTCGTCTTCTTCATCGTCAACGGCATTGTTTTTATCAATCATTTTATTCCCCAATTCAAATGATATCCTTCATTACTCTAATCCATTATTCTTTTTATGGGAACAATTATTCTTAACTTATTAAACAAAAAAATTTTCTTTTTTAACTATTAATTATCTTATTTTTTGTAAAATGAAACTAACTATGATAGAGGGCAAAGGGCCGAATCTCTTAATTTTTATTAGGAATTTTTGACTTTTTGTGCTATTATATATTTGTTTGGAACTTAATGGGACTAGGCTTATGTATATTTGGGTTGTTCTTGCTACTTTTATTGTTGCGCTGGCGGCTTTTAATCTGCCGGTGCGCCCCGATATGCGTAATGTTTATGTCTCTCCTCAGGCCGAAGCTGTTATAACAAAGCTTTATTTGCAGCATAAAGCTGCAAAGTCAGCCGTTCTTGATAGTGTTGAAACAAACGGCGTTTATATGAATGGTGAAGTTGAGGTTAGTAGTATTAGAAATTTTTTGCCGCTTGGTTTTGAACTTTCTGATGACTATGAAAGTTTAGATGTGACTGAGCGAAACCATTCTTATTTATATTGTTTGGATAAATCATCGCCGGATTTGTCGGTTGAAAGTCCTCAATGCAACGGAGATTTTGTGCCGTATCTTATTTCTTATGGATGTGTTCCGACTAAGTGGCGAAATGTGCATAACGGAAAGCCGAATAATGATCTGATTGCCGCAATGTACAATGTTTTGGGGCATGGCGGGCAGTTTGGTTATTCTCAAGAGATTGAACCTGTTCAAAGTGATAAAAATATTTTGGGTTCATCTATGGGAATTAATATTCGTGATAAAATGTGGTTATCTATTCCCCAGTTTATTATTTCTCAAGATAAAGGAGCGAATAGTTTTTATAATGTCTGCGGTGATGGCGGTGAGTGTGATTACTGTTTGGTTTATATGACCATTCTTGGAGCAGTTCAGTAAGGAGAATTGTGATGCGGAAGAAGTTTAACGGAAAAGAATCTGCCGGAAGTCTTATGATTGAAGCAATGGCCATGTTGGCTCTTATTGCGATGGTGACGCCTATTCTGTATAAAAAAGCGGCGGAGAGAACGACCGAGCTTAAAGATATTAATGCTGCGAGCCAGATGAGAGTGATGATTTCTGCCGTAGATAACTATATTAAAGATCATTATGCTGAGATTTCTGCCGGAGAAAAAGTTGATACCCAATGTCCGGTTGCCGCTGAGCAGGATTATGCCGCTTTGCAGGGAGATACCGATGCGGCTGTAGAAATTACGAATCTGGCGCATTTGTGTGAGTATTTTCCTTATGGCTTTATTGATAATGCGGGAAATATTCGCGGTAGTAATGCCTTTTCTGATTATCAATTGGCAATTGCAAAAAAAGTTTCTCCTTCGAATCCTGACAATGCTTCTTTGACCGGATTTTTGTTAACTGAACCTCGTACGCCGTTGTCTATGGTTCGCGCTTCTCGCATTGCTTCAATGATCGGAAGTAACGGTGGTTATATGGAGGGCCAAACCGCTAATGGTGTTCAAGGTGTTTGGAAAATTGATGATATCGGGACATTGGGACTTGATTCAAAGTCTGATGGTTCGATTATTGCCGCTTCTTTGCAATCCATTAATAAAGGTTCGGTTATGAACGAAGATGTTTTGTATCGTAACTTTATGGGTGATACAGAACTTAACACAATGCATACGACCCTGTATATGGATAATAATGACATTGAAGGGGTTAATAATTTAATTGCGAAAACAGCTGAAATTGAGGATCAGTTGACGGCAGGAAGCGCTGAAATTGATGGTAATTTAAGTGCCGGAAGTGCCGATGTATCAGGGGCATTGACTGCCGGTACGGCTGATGTTGCCGGAAAATTAACTGCAGGAAGTGCTGATGTTACCGGTGCTTTAACAGCAGGAACAGCTGCTATTCAAGGACAATTAACTGCGGCCGGTGATAAGTTCAAAGTAGAAGACGGAACCGGAAATACGACTATCGGCGGAGACGCTTCAATTGCTGGTGGTCTTACCGCGGCCGGAGATAAGTTTAAGGTTGATAAGGATACCGGCGATACGACAGTCGATGCTAATCTTAATGTTACCGGAAATGCTGATATAGGTGGAGATTTGACGGTTTCCGGCAATACGACATTAGAAACATTGAGAGTTAATCAGACTTCTTCCTTTGGTGGGGATGCTACTTTTGAGTCGAATGTTCAGATTAATAATAACCTTAATGTTGATGGGGCCATTACAACGCCAAAACTTCTTTCTAAAACACTAAAAGGTGGATTAATCGGCGTTGATTTTTCGGATAATCCCGATAATGATCAATATGTGTTTACGGCACAATGGGCTAATGGTAATCCTAATAATGCTAAAGTTTTGATGGGTCCTAACGATGAGGTCGTTGTCGGAAATAAAACAATTGACATGAATATTGATGGGACAAAGATTGAGATGGCTCCTTATGGCGGCTCGGTTATGATTGCCCCCGGAGGAACAGCTAGTCCGGAGCTTTATGTAACTCAAGGACAGACTTTGGTTGATAATGGAAGTTTTGTTGTTTCGACAGGGCCGTCAACTGATTTGAATCAGTTCCAGACAGAAGACGATCAGATAGACTTTTTTGTGAAGCCGTCGACGGAAGACAGTATCTTAACCGTTACCAATAAAACCGAACAGACTAAAGGTTCTGTTCAGGTTAGACAAGGTGTGGTGGAGATTGCTTCAAATTATACTGATACACATGAGGATTTGCCCAGCGGAACGGGTTATGTTTTGGCTGACAGATTTATTGATCAGAAAGCCTGGGAAGATTCTGCTATTCCTGATGTTTCCGGCATTTCAGGTACATCAACTCCGGCACCGGATTATGATGCATATCAAGTTAATCCGGCTTATACGTCCGTTATGCATGATATTAAGCTGACAACCCGTGGTGGTGCTCGTTTGAGCGATATTTTGCCAGACTTTATAAACAAAGGTATTTATGTGGTTGATAACAGCTATGACGAGAATGTTCCTTATTGGGGAAATCTGGACGTATCGGTTTCGGGCGGTGTCTTGAAAGCTGATATTGGAAGCGGAGCGGTTTGTTCAAGCCATACTTGCTGGACTTCTCCTTGGCTTGGTTTGATTCCGACACCGCTTTGTCCTCCGGGATATGCTCGTGTTGTTACGATTTCTCCGGCCGGTTGGGCTATGGGACAAGCCGGTATTCCGGGATCTACGGTCGGTAATAACAGACAAGACTTGTGGACGCCGGATTATCCGAAGAATCCGAATGATTATGCTGAAGGGGATTTAGATGCTCCGTATCCGCTCTATTTCCAAAAGAGCACTTGGTTGCGTGCAAACTTGTATCCGCACAGTAATTCCGGTGAATTTATGGGATGGAGTGCTATTATGGGCTTTATGTATCCTTATGCTTATTACACCGACTATATTAACGACTTGGGCTTGGGCGGTGAGTTGACAGGCGGAAGCTCAGATAGTGAAAAAGTTATTTGGAACTTGTTCCCTGTTTTGAAGCGTCAACTTGAGGCTTATGTGACAGTCTATTGCTATTTTGATCGTACAAACAGCCGCTATGATAGCACTTATGTTGATAAGTATGATCAGCTTAATGATTATAGAACATCATATACTAAAGACGGTGCTTATGTTGATAGGTTGAATGATCCGCAACTTAGTTATGATGATATTTGGTAGTTCAGACACAAGGGGAAGTGATGCCGTTTGCAGTTTGCGGCGGCATCTTTTTTTCTTAATTTATTAAGGAGATTCTTATGTTGAAAAAAATTTTTACCTTAGCTTTGGTCGGGAGTATTTTTTGCGGTGGGGCTTGGGCTCAGACTTCTTCTGGTGTTCGGTCTTTTCAGCAAGGGCAAGATGCTTGGAGACGGCAAGGAACGCAAGAGTTTGCTCTTGTTTCTGATTATTCAAGGCAATTAACTTCAGCTGCATTAAATAATATTTTAAATGCGGAAATGATTTTTTGTTATAATGTGGGTTCTGCTCCCAGAAATTATAACGGATATACTTTGGATGGATTTGCCATTAACGGTTTTTGCGGAATTGTTCAACAAGAGTTGAAAAATGTGCTCTTGCAACAATTGTTCGGAACCGCAGAGAATGTTGATTTTAATACTTCTGAGCAATGCACCATTAATCCGAGAATTATGCTTCGTTTTATTCGCGGTGTTGATTCTACAGATGTTTTGCTGTCTGCTCCGTGTTATTCTATGGCGGTATTTTATGCCGGAAAGGCCGATATTTTTAATTTTTCTCCTTCAGCGCAGATTGTTGATGCCATTGTTTCGGGGTTGGATGATGCTCAGATGAACTTTTCTTCTCCGGCGGCGTTAAAACAAGTTGTTCCGGTTGGTTTTTCTTCTTCGGCTAATGCAAGAGCAACTTCTTCGACGCAGGCAAGAGATGTTTTTGGCAATGCACCGACAAATCAAACAGGTGGTGGCAGAACGCAAGGAGGATGGAATAATCTTCGTTAATGAACTTTACGGTTAAAAGTATAATCCCTCAGAATTGTTATTCTGAGGGATTTTTGTTTGTTGAGATAAAAACCTAAAAAGCGAGGACGGGGCGGACCTCGTTGGTTTCATCCTTATTGTCGTTGCCGTGCAAACCGTAGCTAAAGCCAAAGAGTGAGTACCACGCGCGGTTGCTATAGTACTCGGACGACGACCAAGCGTTAGTGCTGTTTGTGAATTTTGTCCCACCGGCCTTCTCAAATCCTAAATTTATTGCCATTTGGTTATTATAATATGAGGTAAATATTCCTGCTGCCGGCAAACACCAATCTCCAGCACTCGTTCCTTCTGTTTTATACTCATTTGCCGCCCACACAGCTGGATACTTACTCTTATTCCCCGCTGCCATTATCTTTTTACTATTCCCACAACTTGCAAAGTCTTGTGAGGCTGATGAAGCTGAGCTATAATTCGGTAATGTCGAAATATCCGTGCCATACCCGCCCCACTCATAGTCGCCTATCGACTTTAAGGCCAGCGCCTGTCCGCCGCCAGTACCATCTATATAGACTACGATTCCTATTGGCGTTTTACCTAACATTAAATTCGACGAACAACTCTTATCCGAATATAATATACTTCCTATATAGCAGACTTCTTTTGGTGTTTCTAAATCCTCTACCTTCTGTTCTATCTCAGTAATTTTATTTGTTTGTTCTGTTATCTTATTCGTTAATTCTGTGATTTTTTCTGTTATCTCGGTTTTGATGTCGTTGGTACTACAATTCCAAGCTTCACCGAAGGGGCATTTTATGCCGCTGTCGCATGCTGTGCTGCTGGTATAACCAAGTGTGGAACAAGTCGGTGTCGGGACGCAGGTTTGGGCTTGGGTTATGCCGCAACTTATTATGATTGCTGTCGTGGTGTAGTAGAATATTCTTTTCATTTTATTTCTCCTCATTTTTAATAAGTTGGGCAAAAGCCGCAATAATAAGTATAGTTGTTTTGGCAGGTGGTCATGTACCACAAGCCCGAACATTCCTCATACTCACAAATCATTCCTTGCGGGCAAGTGGTGTATTTTCCTAAATTCGGACAAGGTTTGCAGTTATCGTATTTAATCACATCACCGGATTGACAGGTTTCAGCGCCGGCTTCACCGCCTATAGAACCGCAGTCTTGAAAGCCGTCACAGGGATTAGGTTTGATTTTGTATTTCTTGATACCATCGCAATCGAGGCAGGCTTCGCCGTCTTGGATATAACCTTCGGGAATAGAGGTTGCGTCATAGCCTTCGCCGCAAGGGGTACAATCGCAAGAGGCATATTTGCCGCCGCAAACTTCGCCAACACCATAATAAGGCGCTTCACAAGACACATAACCCGACGGACAAACAGAAATGCATTCGGAATAATATGGGCCATAAGGACATTTCTTGCCGCCGAGTTTATAGCCATCAGGGCAAGAAGCATAAATAAAGCCTTCATTAAAACAGCGGTCACGGGGATTAAAATCATAGTCCGGCGGATTGCTCGAATTGCCAAAGATATTATCTTCGCATTCGGACATATCAGTCACAAAACAGACGGCAGCTAATTTAATTTCAGAACGTGAAGGTAAACGCAGAGAAGAATAAAGGTGCGTGTGAAGTGTGTCGGCAAGGTGTGTTTCATCTATGATAAAAGAAATATCGGCTTTGGCGTTGCTTGGCAAAAGTCCTGCCGCCAAACAAAGCGCCGCGGTCAGAACCGCCTTTTGTCGTGAGATAAACATAATACTTCTCCTATCTCGTTTGCCTTCACGACTCGATTATAGCATAAATTCAATATATTTTCAATCATATTTTATTTTTGCGGTGGGAGAGTGGTGAAAAAAAGACCGGCTTTGAAAGTCGGTCTTAATTTTTTACTGAATTGAAGCATCAAGCGGATTGAAGCGCAGCAGCAATGTGTTCCACATATCGTATCTGTCCGCATATTTTTCTGAGAAGATTTTATACGGAGCACAGATATATACGGCGCGGCGGGCGCTTTCGGCTACAGAGCGGAAGAATGTGTCCGAATTGTAGCGGCTTTGGTCTAGGATTTCAACATCTTCAACGCTACCGTCTTGGCGCAGAGAGGCTCTGATTTCAATTATCATATTTTGGGCGCCTTTGGCTCCGGGGTCTAAGTTCCAGCAAGCGCGCAAGCGTCCGGCAATTGCGTCAAGCTCCGACACAGATAATTCACTAAAGTAAGAGCCTCCGGTTCCTCCTTCAACACCCATGTTTTTAACCTCGGTGCCTTCTTTGATTTCGGCAGTTTGGCTCTCTTTGGCAAGGTTCTTTTCCAAGTCATCAACCGAAGCCAGCAGGCTTTTTAACGGGTTGGCCAGCTCGGGCGTTTTCTTTGCCTGAGGTTTGGGTTTGGTCTTGGGTTTTGGACGGCGTTGTTGAACAGGAACAACTTTTTCTTTGCTTTTTTTTGTTTCGGCCTTTTTTTCTTCTTTAGTTACTAAATAATCATTTTTGGGTTTTTCGGTCTCTTCAACCACTGCTTTAGGTTTTTCCTTTTGTTTTGGCTGTTCTTTTTTTTCAGCTTCTTTTTTAGGTTCTTCCTTTGGTTCCGGTGCGGTATAGTTTTCGACCTTGCGTTTGACCGTGCTGGCGGCTTTGTCCTCTTTGCCTATTTTAGCTTTGGGGGGAAGGTTGGTCATTTCTGAGATTTTGACTTTGTTTAAGTCAACGATAATCGGGACTTGTCTCATGGCGGTCGAATCGTGCCAGAACATTGGTAAATCTACCAGAAAGATGAGAAATACCACCAAGTGCAAAGCTAAAGATTTGTATAAAGAGTCCTTCATATGCGTTTGTTCTGCCCTTATTTTTTAGACTTTGTTCGCAAAGGTTTGCTCTGTGTTTGCAAGCCGACTTTTTCGAAACCGGCTTCTTTTAACAAAGCCATAAGCCCGATAACGCGGCCGTAGTTTGCGCCTTGGTCACCGGAGATGGTGACGGTGACTTCTTCATTTTCGCCGCGGATTGCTTGTAGTTTTTCGATAATTTTATCTTGTGGGATTTCGGTTTCGCCAATGTAGTAGTAACCTTCTTTATCGACACTTACGGTAATGCTGGTGTCTTTTCCTTCAAGCGATTTGCCACCGACTTTTGGTAGATTTACGGCAATGCCGGTTGTCATCAGCGGGGCTGCAACCATGAAAACAACCAGCAACACCATCATGACGTCCATTAAGTTGGTCATGTTGATGTCTGCATTGCGGCGTTTCATGCGTTGGTGGTGGCGATTGACGCGCTGAGGTATAAAAGTCATGGTTATTCTCCTGCCATTTCGGCCTTAATGGCGGTGTCATCAATCTCGCGAGATAAAATGCTTGAGAATTCTGCCATAAAGTTTTCAAGTCCGCCGGCGTAACGGTCAATGTCTGAAGAGATTTTGTTATAAGCAACAACGGCCGGAATCGCCGCAATCAATCCGAATGCCGTGGTGAACAAGGCCTCAGCAATTCCGGGGGCGATTGCTGACAGAGAATTGGTTTGTGTAGCAGCAATGGCGTTAAAGCTGTTAATAATACCCCATACTGTTCCGAACAAGCCGACCAAAGGTGCAACCGAGCCGGTTGAGGCCAAAAAGCCCATACGGGTATCTAAAGCCTCAAGCTCTTTATCCATAGAAACCTCCATGGCTTTTTCAATGCGTTGTTGCAGAGAAACGCCACGCAGACCGCGGTCAGTTTTTGATTTTAAGATATTAGTTCTTTTCCATTCCTTCATGGCGGAGATAAACATGGCAGACATCGGGTCGCGCGGGCGGTTGCCGATTGATTCATACAATCTGTCTAATGAGCCGCCGGACCAAAATCTTTCTTCAAAAGCTTTGGATAAGCGCTTGACCTGTCTCAAAGTGCCAATTTTTTCAATAATGATTGCCCAGGACCAAACTGATGTGGCTATCAATCCAATCATGACGACTTTGGTGACCATGTCTGAGGCCCAGACCATGTCCCACATTGACATTTGTGAAGCGACGTTGGTTGTGACATCTGTTAAAGTTTGTGTATCCATATTATCCACCTTAAATGAAAAAAATCTTCAAAATTAGGCTTATTCATACCATAAATTATTAAATTTTCAATTAAATTATTTATATATTTGCATAAAAAAAACAGCTCTAAGCGGTGGCTTAGAACTGTTTTGTTTTTTTATTGCAACTTGGCAGCTTCAGAAGACAGCTTTTTGTTGAAAAGCTTGTTGCGATAGGCTTTCTCAATGTCCTTGTTGCTAATAAATGTCTTTAGCCTTTGGTGGCTGAATGTGTAGCCGCCGCGGGTGCGGTTGAATGAGGCTTTGATTCCAACCATTTGGCAGCCGCAGATGTTGATTAGTGGAGAAATCTTGTCATTGAGAATATCAATGAAAAGGTTTTTATCTTTTTTAAACAACAAGGCGGCGTTTAAGTCTTTTTCAGAGTCTTCATTTTGGGAAACGATGATGCCCCAAGACAAAGCGTTAGCTTTTACACCAAAACGATTTGCAAAGAACTCCTTTTTCATAATCTGAACAGCCCGAATCGGGGTGTTTTTTTGTTTTTTATTCATAATTATAACTATTTAATTTGGTTTCTGGACAAAATATAGCATAAAAAAATTATTTTGCAAGTGTTTTTTGTCTTAACAAAATATTTATCTTATGGTATTATGCTTAATATAATAATTGGTCAGATATGGATTAAATAAGATGCCAAACAAAATAATAATAGACGAAATTACAACCCTTCGTTTGTTGCATGATACGCGAAAAAATATGCAGAAATACTGCCAAGGACAGAAAACGGCGCCTGTCAAAAAAGCCTTAATCGAAGGTTATGCTTTATTTGGTGATGAAAAAAAAGCCGGACAAAAGGTCAAAGATATTCTTTTGGCGCGGGTGTCTGATGTTGAATTTAATCTCTATGCCTATAAATCAACGACCAAAGAAGAAGACAAAGCTCAGAAAAAAGCTGTTAAAAAAGCTTCGGGGCAAAATAAAAATACGCTTTTGTTAAAAAAGCAGATTTGTGAGGAGATTGCCTATCAGCAAAGTTTGGGAAAAATGACGGATGTTTCTCCTAATGATGATTTTTGCGCCGTTGGTTTGGATAAAGACAATTTTTATGTTAAGATTGCCGGTCGCGATGAGCCTTTGACTTTTAAGCTGTTTCAGTATAAAGGAAAGTTTTTTTCTTCTTTGGGGCGAAAGGCCGTGGCTGATACGAAATATGCTAAAAAGGGGTTTGACAATAGTACCTATAAAATGTTGTCAGAGCTGGAGAATAAGGAATTTACGCTTCAAGAAGTTGAAAAAGTTGCTAATGTCGGAAAAAGGTATTCGCCATCTATTTATAAGGGATATTTGGGAATTGATAAAGAAGCTGAACTTAGTTCTGAACAGCAAAAAGAGCTGGATATATTGAACTCGTTGACGGCTGCCGACCAATTGCGCTTTGTGGCCGGTGTTAAACAACGCACAAAAGACATTCAAAATCATCAGAAGTTTTTTGATGAAGTGCAACATCTTAAAGAGCCGCTCAAACTCATGAGAGATGAAAAAATGTTGCAAGATTTGTTTCAGCGTCATGCCTTGCCCGATAATGCCGCTTTGGTGCAGGATGAATTTATTGATAGTGTCGTTAAAGCGGATAAGGCAAATTTGTGGAACGGTTTTAACAAAACACAAGACGGAAACAGTCGGTTTTCCGATTATGATATTTTTATCTCAAATTTAATTTCTAAGAACAGCGCTATTTTTAAGGAAGCTTATGATTTTGAAAGCGGGAAAGAGGTAAAAACGTCGGTTAAAACGGCATTTGATAAAGTAAAAGCGTTGTCTATTCCGCCGTTGCCAAATGAGCTGTGTGCAGAGATTGTGGCTCTTGGGATTTTTCAGCAAGGGGTTTTTAATAAGCCAAGCGATGATAAACTGGCAAAGATGAATAAGCTGTTGAATGAATTTAATCTGAACATCAATTTTCTTGAAGAGCCGGTTGTTAAAGCTCCTGATGAAACTATTACATCCGGTGCGGCACAGTTGAAAATTGACCGTAATGGCTTTGAAGAAGATAAGCGCACGCCGGTTTATAATACCCAGAAAAAGTTGTTTCATAAGCAGCTTTCTAAAATGGGGGTAGAGGCGGTTGATGAAGAATCGACACATCATTATTTGGCCCTAAAATATAATGGTTTTGTCGGCAAGCGTCTTAACAGCTCGGCAAATTATGTGTCGACCGCACGTGAACATCCGTGGAATGTTGACGGGCATCATATGACGCATCAGTTTGATACGGCCGGAGAGTTTTTGGTGGCTGATGATAAAGGTGCTCTCTCGCTTATGGATTTTAATCGCTTGCGCAAAAGTTTTAATAACGGTGGAAACTTAACTTTGCGAATCCCTATTTTGCAGGTCAGGGATGCTCAGAATGAGCCTTTTTATGATTTGTTGCCTTCTCCGAAAAATAAAGAGGGCAGAAGCGGCTATATTGCTTGTGATAAAAATGCAAAAGAGATTATTGCCGTGCCGGCTTATTGTCTGGACGGAAAGGGCGGACGTCATAACTCAAATGGTAGGTGATAATGCTAAGAGCAATTTTAATTTTACCGTTTAATGTTTTGATAACATTACCGATTATCATTTTGTGTTTTTGTGGCGGAAGTTTGATTGCGCCAAAGTTCTCAGTGACCTTGGTTTTGATGCTTTTGTTCTTTGTGAGCGGATTGGCTCTTATGATTAAGACTATTTCTCTCTTTGTTTATGTCGGTAAAGGTTCTTTGGCGCCATGGAATCCTACGCAAAAGCTGGTTATAATCGGACCGTATGCCTATGTGCGTAATCCGATGTTGTTCGGGGTTTTTCTGGTTCTTGCCGGAGAGGCTTTGTTGTTTCAAAGTTGGGCCTTGGGAATTTATCTCTTTGTCTTTATTGTGATAAATGCCTTTTATTTTCCTCTTTTTGAAGAAAAAGGACTTTTGAAACGCTTTGGCGAAGACTATGCTGATTATAAACGGAATGTTCCTCGGTTTATTCCTCGTCTGACACCGTATAAAAAACACAAATAAAACCTTAGATTGCTATTGCCAAACAAAAGATTTTGTTATAAAAACAAAAGAAAAAATTTGTGAGGTTTAATGCAATGACAGAAAAGTTTTATATTACGACACCGATTTATTATCCTTCCGGTTCTCCGCATATCGGACACTGCTATACAACCGTGGCCTGCGATGCTATTGCTCGTTATAAACGCGCTAAAGGTTTTGATGTTTTGTTTTTGACCGGAACAGATGAACATGGTCAAAAAATTGAGGAAAAAGCTCAAGCGGCTGGGTTGGACCCGCAAACTTATGCTGATAATGTGGTGGCGGAATTTAAAAAACTTTGGACGTTTATGAATGTATCTTATGATCGTTTTGTTCGTACGACCGATGATTATCACATTAAAACCGTTCAATATATTTTTGAAGAGCTTTATAAAAGAGGGTATATTTATAAAAGTGAGTATAAAGGCAAATATTGCAAGCCTTGTGAAAGCTTTTGGACTGATTCTCAGTTGGTTGACGGTAAATGTCCGGACTGTGGTCGTGAGGTGGTTGAAACAACCGAAGAGGCTTATTTCTTTAAACTTTCTGCCTTTGCCGATAAACTTAAAGCCTTGCTCGAAAGCGGTGACTTTTTGTTGCCTGAAAGCCGCGTAAACGAGATGGTCAACAACTTTATTAAACCGGGGTTGGCTGATTTATGCGTTTCTCGTACAAGCTTTAAGTGGGGGGTGCCGGTTACGTTTGATGATAAGCATGTGGTTTATGTTTGGATTGATGCTTTGTCAAACTATATTTCTGCGCTTGGCTACCACAACGACACATATCATGATTTTGAAAAATTTTGGCCGGCCGATGTTCATATGATGGCCAAAGAAATCGTGCGTTTCCACTCTCTGGTGTGGCCGGCGATTTTGATGGCGCTTGACTTGCCAATGCCTAAAAAACTTTATGCTCATGGCTGGATTACCATGGGTGATAAAAAGATGAGTAAATCGCTCGGTAATGTGGTTAATCCGTTTGTGTTGGGTGAGCGGTATGGTGTTGATGCTCTGCGTTATGAAATCTTGCGTGAGATGCCTTATTCCGGCGACAGCATGTTTGTCAGCGAGCTGTTTTTGCAGCGTATTAATACTGACTTGGCTAATAATCTTGGTAACCTTGTTTCGCGCACAACCTCTATGGTGCAAAAGTATTTTCAAGGTACGTTGCCGGCAGAACGCGAAGCTGATGCACTAGATGCGGATTTGATTGCCGTTGCTGAGGCTGCTCCGAAAAAAATGGAGAACAAGCTCAATGCTATGCATATCAGTGAGGCTTTGGAAGAGATTTTTGTGTTAATTTCTCGCGCCAATAAATATATTGATGAAACAACGCCGTGGTCTTTGGCTAAGGACGAAAGCAAGAAAGTTCGTTTGGCTACCGTCTTGTATAATCTGCTTGAGACCATTCGTATCAGTGCGATTATGCTTGAGCCGTTTATGCCAAACACGATGCCCGAAATCTTGAAGAGAATCGGGGCCGGTGCTGATGAAGTAAAATGGGATAGTATTTATACCTTCGGTAAGCTTAATCCGCAAGCAACCGTTACTCTCGGTGATCCGTTGTTCCCACGTATTAATATTGAGCAAGAGCTTGCTTTTCTTTCTCCTGATCAAGAGAAGTCCGCTTAAGCGTTGCTTAAAAAAATTAAAGGGGCAGGGAAGCTTGCCCCTTTTTTCTTGACTTATCTTGCAAAAAGATTGAGAATATAAAAAGAGCGATTGCTCTGAATGTGGATTTAACCTGACTTGTCCCGCAATAGAGGACTAAACAAGGAGAATTTGATATGTTTAAAACTGCTGAAGCCGTATCTCTCGGCCATCCTGATAAAACAGCCGATTATATTTCAAGCTTTATTTTAGATTGTTTTGTAAAACAAGACCCTTATGTTAAATATGCCGTTGAGGTTATGATTAAGGGGAATACCGTTGTGCTTGGCGGTGAGATTAAAAGTGTTGTTTCTTTTTCTGAAGAAGTGATTAAAGAGTTTGTTCTTATGTCCTTAGCCGAAATCGGTTATTCAAAGGATTATGCTGCAATTTGGCAGGATAAGGCGATTGAGCCCGATAAAGTAAACGTGATTAACCTTATAGGTCTCCAATCATCTGAAATAAGCCAAGGCGTTGAGCAAAATGGTTGGGGTGATCAAGGCGTTTATGTCGGTTATGCTTGTCAGGGGGAAAATAATATTAGTCCCGAACAAAATTTGGCTCGCAAATTAAATGCCGCTCTTTATAAAAAAGCACTAAGTTCTAAAAATTTGGGATTAGATATAAAAACACAAATTACGCTTAATGATGGGGGAAAAATTGCGACGGCAATTGTGGCTGTTCCGATGCTTGAAAAAGAAGATTTACAAGATTTTGTGATTCAAGTTTTAGGGCAGAAGCCAGAGCAAATTATTATAAATGGCACCGGAGATTATACCTTCCATTCGTCTATTGCTGATTGCGGGGTTACCGGTCGAAAGCTTTGTTGTGATTTTTATGAAGCTGCCAGCCCTATCGGTGGCGGAAGCCCTTGGACCAAAGATGCCAGTAAGGCTGATTTAACACTTAATCTTTATGCTCGAAAATTGGCGCTGGAAAATCTGAAGGATAATGATGAGTGTTTTGTTTATCTGTCTTCTTGTATCGGGCAATCTGATTTGCCAAGCGGTGAAATTAAAACCATAAAAAACGGAAAAGCGGAATCTCAAAAACTGTATAAAATTTTCAGCCCGAAGACGTTGATTGACTATCTTGGGCTGAATAAACCTGTGTTTACGGCTCTGTGCCGAAAATCTGTTGGTTTGTGAAGTTATTTTAGCTGAGCTCGATAGAGTGAGGCGTAGACACTGTTTTCCATTTTGAGAAGTTCATCATGAGAACCTGATTCTACGATTTCGCCATAATTAACCACTACAATCTTGTCGGCATTGCGTACTGTTGACAGGCGGTGCGCAATGATTAAAACAGTTCTATCTTGCATTAGGTTATCAATGGCTTGCTGAACAACTGCTTCTGACTTGTTATCAAGTGCCGAAGTTGCCTCATCCAAAATAACAATCGGGGCGTTTTTCAAGAAGGCTCGGGCAATCGCAATACGTTGCTTTTGTCCGCCTGAAAGAAGAACGCCTCTTTCTCCAATTCGGGTATCTAATCCGTCTTTTAAGGTTTTGATAAATTCATCGAGGCAAGCCATTCGTATCGCTTTTTGAATCTCTTCTTCTTTGGCGTTTTCGTTACCTAAGAGAATGTTTTCTCTGATTGTGCCGTCAAATAAGAAATTATCTTGAAAAACGACAGCAATATTTTGCCGGAGAGAATCTAAGTCTAAGTCCTTAATATTGGTTCCATCAATTAAAATTTGTCCGCTGTTATTGCCCAAATCATAAAAACGGGGAAGCAGGCTTATTAAGGTGCTTTTGCCACCGCCGGAGTTGCCGACAAAGGCTATTGTTTGGCCTTTGTTTATGGTTAAATTGACATGTTTTAAAACCGGACGTCCTTTTTCATAAGCAAAGGAAACATCTTTGTATTCAATTTGTTTTTGAAGGCCGGTCATTGGTTTTGCATTTTCTTTGCTTTGAATGGCGGGCATTTTATCTAACAAGCCAAACACGCGTTCCATTGCCATGAGGGCCATTTGGACGTTATTGAAATTATTGCCGATTGATTTAATCGGGGTATAAAGCATGATTAAAGCCGCGATGAATGATACAAAGCTGCCAGCCGTGATGGTGTGATGTACAATCAAATAGCTTCCGTACCAAATAACGGCTGCAATTCCTAATGAAACAATAAAATGCATGAGCGGAGACATCATGCCGGTGCGCTGAATCATCTTCATTCCAAGGTGAAAAACAGTGCGTAGCGTATCTTTGAATCTATGATTTTGATAGTCATATAAGTTATATGCAGAAATGATGCGGTTGCCGCTGAAACTTTCATTAAAATGTTTCATAACTTCTCCACCGGAAAAAATGGTTTTGTTCATGATGGAGTTAATTCTTCTGCGGACGGTTGATAATGGGTATAATGCGCCAAAAAGTATGACAACCGCTATAATGGCTAATTGCCATGAATTATAGAAAAGAACGCAGATTAATGAAATTGATGAAAATACGCGGGTTGTGAAAAGTTTTAAGTTGGCAAGCAAGCCGTTACACGCCAAGTCGACATCGTTATTAAAACGCATTAAAACTTCGCCGGAATTAGTCTTGTCAAAAAACGAAGCGTCCATGTGCAGTAGTTTATTAAACAAATCCATTTTCACGTCGTTTGATATCTTACGACCGACCCAGGTGTTTAAATAAGTTGCGGCATAATTTAGGCCGCTTTGCATGCTGCTGAATATAATGATTAAAATAGGAATATAGCTGGTGGCAACAGCGCTTTTTTCAACCATGACCACATCCATATAGGGTTTTAGAGCCCAGGCAATTACGGCGTCCATTGAGCCAATCGGAATCGTAATCAGGACTGCAATTAATGCTCGAAACCAATAAGGGCGAACATAAGTCATCATTCGCTTGTAATTAGCGATGAATGAACTTGAAGCAATTTTATTTTTAAAATAACTAAACATGAAATATTCTTAAACATAACTATTAATACACAGAAAATATAGTTTATCAAATTTAAGAACGCAAGGTGTTTCTGTTGGTTATCTTAAACAAAAATCAGAAGCGAAAATCGCGCTGGCCGTTTGATATGTTTTCGAGGTTGGTTATTGTAATGCCGCGAACTTTTTCGTTGGTGATATTTGAAAGCTGCTCTTTGATGAGTTTTTCACCAATTTGTTTGGTTTCCGGAGAGGCATAGTCTTCCAAATATTCTTTAAGCGTCATTAAAGCGTTTGGCAGGCAGCAGTTGTGAATCTGTTTGTTTTTGCATAGTGCCATAAAGCGGTCGCCGGTGCGGCCTTCGCGATAGCAAGCCGTGCAAAAGCTTGGGATATAGCCAATCTTCATGAGCCAAGCAACGACTTCGTCCAAGGTCCTTTTGTCGCTGACGTCAAATTGCTCTGATTTGTTGTCGTCTTCTTCAGGTGTTACATAACCACCGACACTGGTTTTGGAGCCGCCGCTGATTTGAGATATGCCGTAGCGAATGACTTTTTCTCGGCAGGCAGGACTTTCTCTGGTGGAAATAATCATGCCGGTATAAGGTACGGCCAAGCGAATGCAAGCGACTAGTTTGGCAAAAGTGTCATCATCAATGCCGTTATCAAAGGTTGAAGGATCAATATCATCAGCGTGTTTAATTCGCGGAACACTAATGGTGTGCGGGCCGACGCCGTGGACGGCTTCCAAATGTTCGGCGTGCATCAGCAATCCGGCAAATTCGTAACGGTATCTTTCAAGTCCAAACAATACACCGAGCCCGACATCATCAATGCCTCCTTCCATGGCTCTGTCCATGGCTTCCGTATGATAAGCGTAATTATGCTTTGGTCCGGTCGGATGAAGTTTTTCGTAACTTTCTTTATGATAGGTTTCTTGAAATAAAATGTATGTTCCGATGCCGGCTTCTTTGAGCTTGCGATAGTTTTCAACCGTGGTGGCCGCAATGTTGACATTTACACGGCGAATTGCCCCGTTTTTGTGTTTGATGCCATAGATGGTTTTTATACATTCCAAAATATATTCAATCGGGTTATTAACCGGATCTTCTCCGGCCTCAATTGCTAAGCGTTTGTGTCCCATGTCTTGCAAGGCAATTACTTCTTTAGCTACTTCTTCTTGGGTTAATTTTTTGCGCGCGATATGCTTGTTTTTTGCATGATAAGGGCAATAGACGCAGCCGTTGACGCAATAATTTGACAGATAGAGCGGGGCAAACATAACAATGCGGTTGCCGTAAAATTCTTTTTTGATTTCTTCTGCCAGCTTGAAGATTTCTTCGTTCTTTTCCGGAATTTCGCAATCAAGCAAAAGCAAGGCTTCACGGTGATTTAGACCTTTGCACTGGCGCGCCTTGGCAATAACTTGGTCGATCATTTCTGGATTGTTTTTATGTTCGTCGGCGAATCTGAGAGAATCCAAAATTTCGTCATGGCTGATAAACTCCTCAGCCTTTAAGGAGTTAGGATTGTATATCACTATATTATTCTCCATATGAAAAATTTTTTTTGTTATTTTAGTCTTTTCAAATAAAAATTCAAATATTTTCTTAAAATTTAATCTTTTGATAAATATTTAATGCTAGGTTATGATAATAACAAATGGAGGAGCAAGATTATGGCACAATTTGATAATAAAATGATTCAGGAAGCTGCTTATTATATTTGGAAAAATAACGGCTGTCCGGCAAATTCAAGCGCTCATGACTGGAGTGCTGCTATTGAACAGTTAGAACGTCAGGATGCATTAAATGTTGCACGTGCCGTTTCGAATCAATATAGTCGTTGCACTTTTTTACCTGATATTAAACTTCGTATTAACGATGCTCAGGCAAAACAGTTGCCAATTACTTTGGCAAAGGCTTTTTCTTTGACAAAGATTGCTTCTGCAACGGTTAAGGCTCCGGCTAAAAAGGCTGTAGCAAAAAAAGCTACTGCAGCAAAGAAAGCTTCAGCTAAAAAGACGAAGAAATAGTTTGGAAAAGATAAATTAAAAACCGCGGAAATCCGCGGTTTTTTTGTATCTATATTTTGGGGCGATAAGGCAATAAGCGCACGGCGTTTAATATCGCGATGACTGATACGCCGACGTCAGCAAATACGGCAGCCCAGATTGACGCATAGCCCAGAGCGCCGAGAGCTAAGACCAAAAGTTTTACCCCAATGGCAAAGACAATATTTTCTTTGGCGATGAAAATTGTTTTCTTAGCAATTTTAAGTGCCGAAATAATCTTTGACGGTTCGTCAGTCATGATGACGATATCTGCAGCTTCTACTGCGGCGTCAGAGCCTATTCCGCCCATTGCAATGCCAATATCCGAGCGAGCCAAAACCGGTGCGTCATTAATGCCGTCGCCAATGAAAACAAGCTGTCCGTTAGCTGATTTTTTACCCAAAAGCTGTTCAATTTTTGAAACTTTATCAATTGGCAAAAGTTCGGCATGCACCGTATCAAGACCAAGCTTTTTGCCAATCTTATGACCGATTTCTTTGCGGTCGCCGGTGAGCATGACCGTTTCTTTAATGCCATGAGCTTTCAAAAGAGAAATGGTTTGGGCAGAGTCTGTTTTAATCTCGTCTTCGATTTTGATATAGCCGGCAAGTTTGTTGTCATATAAGACATAAAGAATCGTGCCGTCTTTTTCGATTTTGGGCTCAGCTATTCCAAATTTATCAAGAATTTTTTTGTTGCCGACAGATATTTCTTGATTGTTTATTTTTGCCTTAATTCCGCAGCCTGCAATTTCTTCCACGTCAGATATATCTTTTACGTCAATCTTGCGGTCATAGGCTTGTTTGATAGAAGCGGCAATCGGGTGGTGTGAGTAGGCTTCAACTTTGGCAGCATTTTGCAAAAGAGTTTCTTTGCTGCCTACAAAGGCTGTAATGTTGGTGACTTTGAAGTTGCCTTTGGTTAGGGTTCCGGTTTTATCAAAAACAAAAATTTCGGCGCGGGATAGGGCTTCAAGATAGTTTCCGCCTTTAACCAAAACGCCGCATCTTGAGGCTGCGCCCATGCCGGCAAAAAAGCTTAGCGGTATCGAGATGACTAATGCACAAGGGCAAGAAATTACCAAAAAAGTGATGGCGCGATAAATCCATTCTTTTAAGCCCAGCGTGCTGCCCAGCAATGGAGGCAAAAAGGCCAGAGTTAAAGCAATGATAACAACAGTCGGTGTATAATAGCGGGCAAAACGTGTGATAAAAGCTTCAATTTGAGCCTTTTTAGAGCCGGCGTTTTCGACTAAGTCCAAAATGCGCGAAACGGTCGAATCTGAGAAAATGCTGGTTGTTTTTATTTCTATAACGCCATTCAGATTAACGCTTCCGCTCAAGACGTTTTCGCCTTTAGAAACATCGCGCGGCAAAGATTCTCCGGTTAAGGCTGATGTATTTAAGCTGGCGTTGCCTTTGACTATTGTTCCATCAAGCGGAACGCGCTCTCCGGGTTGGACAATGATGATTTCTCCTAGTTTGACTTCTTCCGGTGACACGGTTATTAATTCTTTTCCGCGTTTGACGTGTGCATAGTCGGGGCGAATGTCCATAAGCGCGGCAATGGATTTGCGTGATTTGTTAACAGCATAAGACTGAAAAAATTCACCAACTTGGAAAAACAGCATTACGGCGACAGCCTCGGTATATTCTTGTAAGGCAAAGGCGCCAAAGGTTGCAATCGTCATTAAAAAATTTTCATCAAAAATCTGACCGTTGCGGATATTGCGAGCGGCTTTAAGCAGAATCGGTGTGCCGACAATTAGATATGCTGCAACTAAGAGAGTGAGTTCTATTATTTGTGGCAGAGAAAAGAAAGCTCCGGCAAATAGAAATGCGGCGATGATAATTTTTATGAGCTGTTTTTTTAGTGATTTTGTCATTTATCTATTCTTCCTTACAATAATTCACAGTCTGGTTCAATTTTGCTGATGATTTTTTTGATTTCTGCGACGAGTGTGGTTTCATCGCGGTCAAATTCTATTTCAATCTTTTGTGCGAAAAAGCTGACAGAAGCAGATTTAATGCCGTCAATTTTTTTGATGGCGTCTTCGATTTTTGCGGCGCAGTTAGCGCAATCAAGATTTTCGAGTTTATAAGATTTTTTCATTTTTGCCTCCGTTAAACAAATAAACGATTAAATATATGTTTAATTGTATAATAAAAAAATGAAAGAGTCAAGAGGGAATGCGGATGCGGGGAATAAATTATATGTCAATTAATCTAAAATATAAAAATTAACAAGTAAATTGAGGGTTACAAAGGGCATTGGATGTCAAAGACATCGTCTATGGCGCGGTGGATGAGTAAGGCTTCCGGTGTGTCGGAAAGTTTGTAATACATTTCTTTTCCATCGCGGCGGGCGGAGATTAAGCCGGCTTGCTTAAGTAATCTTAAATGGTGAGATACTGCCGGAGAGCTCATTTCTACCGTGGCGGCAATGTTATTAACACAGGTTTCATGGTGGCATAAAAACCATAAGATTTTTAGTCTTGTTGGGTCGCTGATGAGCTGGAATGTCATTGAGACTTTTTCAAAATCAGATGATTGGGGCATTTTGAGCCTTAGCGTTTGTTCTTTAT
>CALXTD010000002.1 GCA_944391315.1 uncultured Alphaproteobacteria bacterium
AGTTTTTCATAATATTTACCTTTCATAGCTTGCCTTCACGAATCTAATATAGCATAAATTCGGTTTACTTGCAACAGACATTTTTAAGAAAAGTGAAAGTGTGGTGAAAAAAAAGAGTTCAGTTTTGAAACTGAACTCTTTTGTTGTTTAATCCTTGCGGAAGTGTTTGTAAAGCGAAAGAACATATTTGTCTGATGAGGAAAGCTCTTTTCCTTGAGCAATCTTTTTTTCTACCCCTTTATACAAAGGTAGAGTCTGGTAAAAGACAAGTTCGTTCAAACCGTATTTGGTTAGTGCCGCTTTGTTGTGAATCAACAAGTCATGCGTTTCCATACTTATCCATCCGCCTAAAAACGGGAAGATAATCAGTTTTCCTGAGAGCAAGTTATGTTTGTTGAATATGGCTTCAATGAATTTGTAGCAAATATCTTTTGAAGCGGTGGTTATTCGCGGGTCATTACTTGCGCCGTATGTGCCGATGAGCAAATCCGTCTGGGCTTGAAAAATCTCAATCTCATCCGAAAATTCCGGATTAAGCGCCAGCTTTAACTGCAGCAGATGGTCATAGCGCAGATTGAGCTTGTGCTTTTGGATGAATTGCAGATGCTTGATGGTTTGTTGCAGATACAGACGTCGTTCATCATATATCTTGCCAACAAGTATGGTCTTGTCCATTTCGTGCAGTGCCGCTTCAAAATCTTCGTTTTGATAAAGTCGGTTCAGCATTCGCGGAAACAAAGTTTCGTAAGCATCCAACGATTTTATTAACAAGTGAAAGTCAGCTGAGGTTTTAATCGCTTTATTGCTGGGGATTGTTTCCGTGTTGTTGACAATCTTTTTCCACTCTTCTTTGGCGGTATGCACCAAAATTTCGGGAGCTTCTGAGCCAATCCGTTGAGCCAAATCTTGCACACGCTTATAAAGCTTTACCTTGCCTAAGCGAATCTTTATCTCATTAATAATTGTTTTTTCTTTGCTATTTGCTTCCAGCAAAAATCCGAGCAACTCATCAACGCTGTAGTGTTTTTCTAACTCCAAATAACGGAATATTCTTCGCGTTACGTTTTTTAATTTTAATAAATCTTTTTCCATAATTATATATTTTTAATATTTAGCTTTTTTCTTTTTAGCATATTTTGATTTTTTTGCAAACAAAATTTAAATACAAAAAAACCTTGAGCTTTGTTGTGTCAAAGGTCAAGGTTTTTTTTGTTCTTTAGACTTCTTCCCCGCTTATATCGGACAACAAGCGTCCGTCAAATTCGGGGGAGTAGAGTTGAACCAGCTTTTGTAGCCGTTCTTTCTTCTGCGGGGTGAATGGAGTCATTTCCTTATCTCCCGGCTGAATCATGCCGCCGATTTTGAGATAGCGCCTAATTTCTTGAGCAATTATCTCGTTGTAGTTGTTGGTTTTTAATTCTTCGGCCACTTGTTCCAAAACGTACAGCATTGTGTTGCTGATGTATTGGTTCGTCGTGGTGATGGTCAAAATCACTCCAAATTCGATAATATGAAGTGTTTTGATAACATCAATCAAGAAGAAGCCTGCGGTTGTCTTGATGATGTTGTCTATGCGCTCGTCCTTATTTATGCCAACCGAAGCTTTTATCTTGGTTGCTTCAAATTGGAAGCAGTTCATAATGACGGGCATATATGCATCACGGCATTCTTCGTAATCATCAACCTTTAATGCCTCTGTTACTTGAGAAATCAATTCTGGTGTCAGAAGCTTGTAATCTTTTAGAGCCAAACTCAATCTTGAGTTTAATTCAAAAAGATATTTCTTTTTGGCTTGAATTTCTTTCTCGTGCTGCAACACTGCTGGTGATTTTGGTGATTTTTTTTCTTTTTTTACCATAATTATAAATATATTAACAATTATACAATATCATAGATCAATATAGACGAAAAAATGATTTGTGGCAAGAACTTTTTTTATAAAAGTCGTTTTTTGCACTTCTATTTGGATTAACCTGTTGAATTGGCTGAAAAATGAAAAGTATTTTTAAAGTTGCGGCGGTTGGTGTTTTGTTGGTCGGAGTTTCTTATTGGGCGCTTAAGCCGGATAAGCAAGTTGATGTTTATGTGACGCAAAAGGTTGCCAAAGGCGATATTACCGAAAAAATTACCGCAACAGGCACGATTAATCCTATCTCGACCGTTAATATCGGTACGCAAGTTTCCGGTACTATCTCTGAAATCTTGGTCGATTATAACACGAAAGTTACCAAGGGGCAGCTTCTTGCTCAAATCGATCCGGCTTTATTTGAAGCAACTGTGGCGCAGCGCCGCGCGGCTCTTGATATTGCTAAGGCGCAAGTCAACGTGGTTGATAATGATATTGTTTATTATAAAAAGCATTTGTCCCGTATCAGAAAACTCAATACCTCAAAATATTCTGCCGACTCAGAACTCGAATCGGCGCAGCGTGATTATGATAATGCCGTGGTGCAGAAAAAACTGCGTGAGGCCGAAGTGCAGCAAGCTCAAGCGGCACTCGATTCTGCTGAAATTGATTTGAAATATACCAAAATTATTTCTCCGGTTGATGGTATTGTCGTCTCAAAAGAAGTGGAAGTCGGGCAGACCGTGGCCGCGAGCTTCCAAACGCCAACCCTCTTTAATGTGGCGGAAGATTTGACCAAGATGCAAATCGAAACATCTGTCGTTGAGGCCGATATTGCCAAGGTTAAAGAAGGGCAGACAGTTGAATTTTCGGTTGACAGTTATCCTGATGAAATTTTTTATGGTATCGTAACCCAAGTGCGCAACGAAGCGATTACGACCTCTAATGTTGTGACCTATGAAGTGATTATCGAAATTGATAACCATGACCTTAAGCTCAAGCCCGGTATGACCGCCAATGTTCAGATTATTACCGCCGAAAAGCAGGGTGTGTTCTTGGTTCCGAATAAAGCTTTGCGCGTGTTTATTCAAGATGAAAACGGTGAAGTAAAACGCTATAAAGACAAAGGACTTTGGATTTTGAAAAACGGACAGCCACAACGCATTTCTATTTCAACCGGTGTGGCTGATGATGATCAGACCGAGGTCTCTTCTCCCGAAATTAATGAAAACACCGCTGTTATTCTTGAAAAAAATAATGTCAGCGATGATAAAAAATCTAAAATGCGGATGAGGCTTTAATGTCCCTGATTGATGTTAAAAATATTAAAAAAAGTTATCCTCTCGGTGATTTGAACCTTAATATTCTTAAGGGGATCAATCTGACGGTTGAGGCCGGTGAGTTTGTGGCAATTATGGGGCCGTCTGGCTCGGGTAAATCTACCTTGATGAATATTCTCGGTTGTTTGGATATTCCGTCTTCGGGAAAATATTTGCTTGACGGTATTGATGTCAGCAAGATGAAGCCTGATCAATTAGCCGAAATCCGCAATAAAAAAATCGGTTTCGTTTTTCAGGGATTTAATTTACTTTCCCGAACTTCGGCTTTGGAAAATGTTGAACTGCCGATGGTTTATGCCGGTGTACCGGCCGAAGAGCGTTTTCAGCGTGCTAAAAAGGCTTTGGAAAAAGTTGGGTTGAAAGAGCGTATGGGGCATTTGCCCAATCAGCTTTCCGGTGGTCAGCAGCAACGTGTGGCGATTGCGCGCGCGGTGGTGAATGATGCGCCGATTATTTTTGCCGATGAACCGACCGGAAATTTGGATACGAAAATGAGTATCGAGATTATGAAACTTTTTACCAAGCTTAATGACGAAACCGGAAAGACAATCATTCTTGTGACCCATGAAGAGGATATCGCTCTTTACAGCAAGCGTATTATTAAAGTCGTGGACGGTGAAATTCAGTCTGATGAGCCGGTCTTAAACCGTAGTTTGGGAGGCGAGTGAGATGATTAATATTCCAATGATTTCAAGCATTGCCTTTCGTGCTATTAAAGCCAATAAAATGCGCTCGATTTTAACAAGCCTCGGTATTATTATCGGGGTTGCTGCCGTTATTATCATGCTTGCTGTTGGGCATGGCGCGCAAATCTCTATCAAAAACGATATGCAATCCATGGGCTCAAATTTGATTATTATTCGTTCCGGTGTAGCAACATCCAGCGGTGCACGCGGTGGGCATGGGTCTCAGCCGACAATGAAAAAAGGCGACGGTGATGCCATTCAGGAAAAAATTTCTGCCATATCTTTAGCCGCTCCTATCTTGGAAGAAACCGCTCAAGTTGTTTATGGTAATGCTAACTGGTCAACCGGTATTACCGGTACGGATAATCGCAATTTTCAGATTAAAGAATGGGATATCGGTTATGGGCGCAGTTTTAGTGAATCTGATATAAAAAATGCGGCCAAAGTTGCTATTCTCGGGCAAACCGTGGTTAATGAATTATTCGGTGATGTTGATCCGCTTAATCATACCATTCGCATTAAAGGACAGCCGTTTAAGGTTATCGGCGTTATGGATGAGCGTGGGCAAAATAGTATGGGAATGGACCAAGATGATGTGGTGTTTATTCCAATTACAACCGCGCAGAAAAAAGTTATGGGAATCCAATTTCCTGATCAAGTGAAAATGGTTATTTTGCAAGCTGTTGATGCGCAAAGTACATATACCGCGCAAGAGGAAATTCGTCAGCTTTTGCGCCAGCGACATAATCTCGGCCGCTATAAGGAAGATGATTTTGTTATTCGCAATATGACGCAGATGATGGAGATGATGGAAAGTTCTACCCAAGTTATGACGATTTTGCTGGGGTCAATTGCCTCAATCTCTCTTTTAGTCGGCGGTATCGGTATTATGAATATTATGCTGGTTTCGGTTACCGAGCGCACGCGTGAAATCGGTATTCGTATGGCTATCGGTGCAAAGTCTTGGGATATTCGTTGGCAGTTTTTGACCGAGGCGCTGGTTCTCTCTTTAATCGGAGGCATTGTCGGCATTATTTTAGGTTTTATCGGTGTGGAATTAGTCTCGCATTTTACTTCGTTGACGCCGATAATTTCTCCGCTTTATGTTTTGTTGCCGTTTTCGTTTGCGGGATTTGTCGGGCTTTTCTTCGGCTTCTATCCGGCTTATAAAGCCTCTTTGCTTAATCCGATTAATGCTTTGCGTTATGAATAAACCTTATGCTAAATCATCTAAAAACGGTGGCTTATAATTCGGGCCTTTTAAGAATTTTCCGTCTTCACGCTTTAGGGCTTTGCCATTAACAAGCTTGGACATATTGCTTTTGTGGACACGGTGAAAGGCCTCTTGCATCGGCAGGTTAAAAGCAACGACCGTGCCGCTTAAAACATATTGCAAGTCTGCCAATTCTTTTAGCATTTTAACGCGGGTCGCTTTGTTGGTTTGGCCTTGGTTTTCTATCTCGTTTATGAGGCTGTTAATTTCAGTGTCAAGCTCGCTCATTTCTTCGTGCAGGAGCTTTTGTCTTAGTTTAAGTAGTTCAACGCTGTAAGGCTCGTTGACGGCAACTTCCATGGCTTTATGACATTCTAAAACCTGATTTTCGTATTCTTCCATTTCTTTCCTCATAATCTTGATAAAATAAATGACATAAGTTCTTGTTCTTTCTCTATTTCTATCTCAATTTCTAAAACATTAAATTTCGGGCGCAGGGGCAGGGGAATTTTTACAATATCCTTTGCCGTTGTGTAAAGTGCGGCCTTTTTTTCTTGGGCTTCATGTAATAAGCTCTGTAGCTCTTTTTCGGTATAAAAATGATGGTCAGGAAAATCGTGGCGGCTGATGATGTTCATGCCACAGTTTTCTAAAGACTGATAAAATTTTTCAGGGCGGCCGATGCCGGCAAAAGCTATGACTTGTGTTGGCTTGGTTTGTGGCTCGATTTCTTTAATCTTGCCAGTAAAAAGCGGCAGATTTTTCATCTCTTGGGCGCAGTTGTTTTTATCCTCACCGATAATCAGGGCGGCGTTGGCTCTTTTTAAGCCGCTTTGCAAATTTTCTCTTAACGGTCCGGCGGGCAGAGGGCGCTGGTTGCCAAAGCCAAAGCCGCCGTCTATTATCAGAATCGATATATCTTTTTTTAGTGACGGGTTTTGAAAGCCATCGTCCATGATAATTATATCAGCGCCTTGTTCTTGAGCTTTTAGGGCGGCTTGGTAGCGGTCAGGATTAATCGAAACCGGTGCTATGCGGCTTAATATCAGTGGTTCGTCTCCCACTTCAGCTGCAGTGTAAGAGCTGTCTTTGGTTAAAATAATGCCGGATAATTTTCCGCCGTAACCGCGGGATACAAAATAAGGGTGATAGCCTTTTTTTTGTAAGAGCTTTGCTAAAGTTACCGCGGTTGGGGTTTTGCCGCTGCCGCCTGCCGTGATGTTGCCAAGGCAGATGACCGGAATGTTTACTTTTCCGCTTTTTTTGAATTTTAGGCGTGCGGCGGTTAGGCCTGAATATATCCAGCCCAAAGGTAAAAGTGTGGTCGAAATTAGGTTCCTGCTCTTCCAGAAACGCGGGGTTTTCATTCCTGTATATATCCTTTTATTTTTTCAAGTATACCGTCAAGGACTTTATTTTCTGCTGTGGCCCAGTTATAGGCTAAGCTTCTTTTGGCTTCAAGCAATTCTTTGTTATTCATGAGCTGGATGACGGTGTCTTTCAACTCAACAATATCATTGACTTGAATAATGGCGTCGGCTTTTTTGGCGCGGTTCATGGCGTCGGTGAAATTGTGCATATGAGGGCCGACAATTACTGCGTCTCTCATTCTGGATGGCTCAATAAAGTTTTGTCCGCCGTGAGGAATGAGCGAGCCGCCGATAAATACCAATGGGCAGATTGAATACCATATTCCCATTTCGCCAATGGTATCGGCAATATAAACCTGTGTTTTATCGGTTATTTTTTCTTTGGCAGAGCGCAGCGCTGTCTTTAGCCCTAAGTTTTTCAGCGCTTGATTTATTTCTGTTCCTCTTTGCGGGTGGCGGGGAACAATTATGGTTAAAATATTAGGAATGGTTTGCTCTATTTCATTCAGATAGCGGCCGAGCTTGATTTCTTCATCGCTATGGGTTGAGCCATAAAGCCAAACCGGACGTGTTCCGATCTCTTTTTCAATTTCGTTTTTTTCTTTTTCATCAATCGGCATGGGAAGTCCGGCGTATTTTAGATTGCCGAGGCAGGCGGCGTCTTTTGCACCTAAAACCCGCAGGCGATATGCGTCTTCTTCAGACTGGCCAAGGCAAAAGCTGAAACAGCCCAAAAGCTCTTTGCTGATGAAGTCAAATTGTTGCCAGCGCTTGAAAGATTTGTTTGAAATGCGGCCGTTTACCAAAATCAGGGGGATGTTTCTTTTTTTGATGTTTGATAACATAGCTGGCCAAAAATCAGATTCAAACCATAAAATCAGGTCTGGCTGCCAATGTTTTAAAAAACGTTTGGCAAAGGCCGGATTGTCTATCGGAATATATTGGTGAAAGGCTCTTTCCGGCAGTCTTTTGCCCATGATTTCAGCAGAGGTTGTGGTTCCGGTGGTGACCATGACATGAGCATCAGGGTGAGCCTCAAGCAGTTTGTTTATCAGCGGCAGCATTGAAATTGATTCGCCAACCGAAGCACCGTGAAACCAGATTAATTTGCCTTCCGGACGTTTTAACTTCGGACGTCCAATTCTTTCGTTGAAGCGTTTTAAGTCTTCTTTGCCTTTTTCTTTTCTTTTATTAATATATCCGCGGATGACTAAAGGGTAGAGGAGATAAATTAAGGCGTTATATATTTTGATAAACATTTTAGTGTTCCTATGCGGCTTGTTTTTTCTTTTTGACTCTGGTTCCGGGGAGAATGGGGGTTCTGCCGAGAGATTTGTCTGCCTCAATGCTGAGTTCTTGCATGGCGGCTTCTATTTTTTGACGTTCGGCCTCAAGTTCTTCCGCGGTTAAGTCTTCCTTGATGTAAAATGGTTGAGTAAAATTTATTACACCACGGTTGAACGGATATGGAAACATCATCTCGTCCCAGCTTTTGTGAAAAATCTTGGCTCTTTTGGTGCTGTATGTAATGCCGATTATGGGTTTGCCGCTTTTTTGGGCAAAATAAAGCGGACTCATGTTCATGCTCATTGAAGGGCCAATTGGTCCGTCGGGGATGATGGCAATGGTCTCATTGTCATGCTTTATTTTTTTCATCAGTCCGACGGCTGCTTTTGCGGCATTTGAGGTGGTTGAGCCGCCGATGATGCCTAGACCATAGTGCTTTAGCAGGCGTGCCATGAGCATGCCGTCATTGTGCATTGAAACCAATGCATTCAGAGGGCGTTTTTTGTTCCAGAAATAAGGTATCATGGTGGCGCGGCCGTGCCAGATAACGATAATGATGCTTTTTTCTTTTTCCCAAACTTTATAAAATTCTTGTAATGAGTCTTTTTTCCAGATAGTGGTTAGGCCGACAAGCTTAGTATATAAATAAACAATATATCCCATTATTGCCGAGGCAATTTTGGACTTTAGCAATTTGCGGGTTACTCTTTTTATTCCTTTAGCCATTTTTTCCTACGATGTCGGTGACTGAAATGCCTATTGTTTCATCATTGGTGATGATGACTTCGCCGTGGCCGATAAGAATATCGTTTGCATAAATATCGACATAATCGTTTACGCTTCGATCCAGTTCTACGACAGCTCCGCGCCCGAGTTTAAGCAACTGGTTTATACGCAAGCTGGCTGTTCCGAGGGTTACGGATAATTCAATATTTATGTTGTCTCCAAGAGAGCTGTCAGTAATTGCGGCATTGGTCATTTTTTTATTCCTAAACTCATTCTCTGTTCATAGATATAAAACACTTTCCTTACTTTTGCAAAGGCTTTTTGTTTTTTTAACAGCCCCAAAAAAAACAGCCCCGCTTGGGACTGTTTTTTTTTGAGTTTATTTTTTACGGCTTTCCATATAATGTTCAAGCCAGTGAATATTATATTGGCCGTCAATAAATTCGGACTGTGAAATTATTTCTTGATGCAGAGGAATTGTGGTTTGAACTCCTTCAATCACAAATTCTTCCAAAGCACGACGTAATCTCATCAGGGCAGAATTTCTGGTCTTGCCGTGAACAATCAGCTTGGCAATCATGCTGTCGTAAAACGGCGGAATGCTGTAGCCTGAATAAATTTCCGAATCGACGCGTACGCCTAATCCTCCCGGAGCGTGCCATTCGGTAATCTTGCCGGGGCAGGGGGTAAAGGTTTCCGGATTTTCGGCGTTAATGCGGCATTCAATCGCGTGACCGCTGAATTTTATATCCTTTTGGCTGTAGCCTAATTCTGCTCCGCTGGCAATGCGAATCTGTTCACGGACAATGTCAATGCCGCTGACCGCCTCCGTAATCGGGTGTTCAACCTGAAGACGGGTGTTCATCTCTAAGAAATAAAATTTACCGTCTTCATACAAAAACTCAAGCGTTCCGGCATTGGTGTACCCAATTTGCTCAATGGCTTTGCGAACAATTTCACCGATTTCTTGGCGTTGTTGCTGATTAAGAGCCGGAGATGGGCATTCTTCAATGACTTTTTGATTCTTTCTTTGAATTGAGCAATCTCTTTCGCCGAGATGAACAACGTGACCGTATTTATCGGCTAAAATTTGCATTTCAATATGACGTGGCTTTTGCAAGTATTTTTCCATATAAACCACATCACTTGGGAAAGAGGCTTTGGCTTCGGCTTTGGCCATGGTGAAAGCTTCGCGCATTTCTTCGTCGTTGAAGGCGGTTTTCATGCCCTTTCCGCCACCACCGTCTTTGGCTTTGACGATAACCGGATATCCGATTTTGTGTGCCCATTCAATTGCGTGTTCAACACTTTCAAGCGCCGGAGAGCCCGGAGTAACCGGAAGTCCGGCCTTGATGGCGGCTTGGCGCGCTGTAATTTTATCTCCCATAAGGCGCATTTGCTCCGCGCTCGGGCCAATAAAGGTTATGCCGTGCTCTTCAACCATTTCGGCAAAATCAGCGTTTTCTGATAAAAAGCCAAATCCGGGGTGAATGGCGTCAGCTCCGGTTATTAATGCCGCAGAGATAATGGCTGATTTATTTAAATATGAATCGGAAGAACGTGCCGGTCCAATACAAACGGCCTCATCAGCCAAACGTACGTGCATGGCGTTGGCGTCAGCTTCTGAGTGAACGGCAACCGTTCTTATCCCCATTTCACGGCAGGCACGGTGAATTCTTAGGGCAACTTCACCTCGGTTTGCTATTAAAACTTTTTCAAACATTTAGATAACTTCCTGATTGTTTGCTCGGGGTTTTATTCAATAACGACCAAAGGTTCGCCGTATTCAACCGGATCACCGCTTTCAACTAAAATCTTGCTGACGCGGCCTCCTTTGTGGGCTTTAACCGGATTGTAGGTCTTCATGGCTTCAATCAAACAAACCGTGTCACCTTCGGCAACAGTGTCACCGACTTTAACATAGTTCGGGCTGTTGGGGTCACTCGAAAGATAGACAACGCCAACCATCGGTGATTTGACGGATCCCGGGTGTTTGCTATAATCTTCGTTTCCGGCAGGTGTTGTCGGAGCCGGTGCGCTTGGTGCCGCAACCGGTGCCGCTGCTATTGGAGCCGGAGGCGGAACCGGAGCCGCTGCCGGTGCGGCTATAACTGTGGCGCCGGTAACTTCACGGCTCAATTTAATACGGCAAGATTCATCTTCGTATTCAATGCCGGTCAGATTGGTTTTATCTAAAATTTCAGCCAAGCGGCCGATGATTTTCGTATCCAATGGGTTTGACATTATTTATCTCTCTTTATTATTAGTACAAAATTCATTTCCTCTTTTACTTCCTATTTGTGTTAAAAACAACAAAAATCTGCATTAATTGTTCAAAAATGAAAAAAAATGGCTGTTTTTTGCTCTTTTTTGCACAGATTTTTGAGATTTTTAGCGCGAATCGCTGTTTTGTAAAAATGGCACGATAATTGCATATTGTTTGTAAAGATTGTTTTTTTATGGAGCTTGATATGGCTTTAAGTATATTTTTTCCATCTGTTACCGGACTTGATGCTCAAAGTACGGCTCTTGGCTCTGTTAGTGATAATATTGCCAATATAAGGACAACCGGTTATAAAGCGGCTGATACGCTTTTTTATACCTTGCTTGGGTCACAGCCGATTTCTAAGAATAGTGCGGCGGGGATTAGTTCTTCTCGTGCAGATGTGTCCGGTGTTGGGACTTATACGCGTTATAATATTTTGCAGGCCGGTGAAATTACCAGTACCGGTAATGTTTATGATGTTGCTTTAGAAGGTGGAAATGCCTTTTTTATGGTGACTGATGAATATGGGCAGACTTATTATACGCGTGCCGGTGATTTTGATACTTTACCTATTGATGGAAAGACAGCTCTGGTTAATCATAATGGCTATGCCGTACAAGGTTTTCAGGTGCAAGATGACGGAACTTTTGCTCAGACGCCGTCTGATATTATTTTGGCTTTTGAAGATCATATGCCTTCTATTCCAACCTCTGATGTTGAAATTACGGCAAATGTGCCGGCTTCTGGTGTGAACACCAGTACTTATGGCATTACTGTTTATGGTCCTAATAATGACGGGGCGACCATGAATATGATTTTTAACAAAAATCAAGATGCGGTTAATACGTGGAATGTTAGTTTTGCCATTGATGGAGCGGAAGTTGTTGCCGAGCCGATAGAGGCAAAATTTTCCACTGACGGAAAACTTGTTTCTCCGCAAGTGATGAATGTGACTGTTAATTGGGAAGACGGAACATCAAACACCATTGCTATTGATGTTTCAAATATGACCCAATATGATGGTGGCGATGGTGAAGTTTATGTTTCTCAAGACGGTGCTCCGGGAGGCGATTTGGTTGGTAGTTATATCGACAGCGATGGTATCTTAAAAGCCGAATATACTAATAATCGCACTCTCAATGTAGCAAAGTTGACCGTTGTTAGTTTCCAGTCGCCTGAAAATTTGGTTCCGGTTTCAGGGACTTTGTTTGAAGCTTATAGCGATGTGGGTAATACCAGCTATGTTATCGGGCCGGATACGGTCGGAAATAATCTTCTTCGTACGCAGTCTTTGGAAGGCTCTAATGTTAATTTGGAACAAGAATTTTCAGAGCTTATTCAGGTACAACGTGCTTATAATCTTAATTCAAACGCTTTTACCGTGGCGAATGAGATGACATCGGTGGCGATTGATTTGAAATCCTAAGCTTTTGTTTTATTTAAGGCGCCCTGCAGGGCGCTTTTTTTTGTACTCTTTTGTTGAATTTGACAAAAAATGCTTGCAATCTTTGATTTTGTGTGATAAGAGAAAGATAATTAATTATAATTATGAAACTATTAAATATCTTTATTATGAAAAAATTATCCGAAGAAAAAATGCAAGAACTGGTAAATGACATTCTTGCAATTGATAAAGCTGAAATTAAAAAAATGAGAGAAAAGCCGGTCAGAAGATTGGAGGAAATTTTGACCTTTCGTTCTCCTGATGCCATAAGCGATTTGGTTAGCTTTGTTCGAAAAGAAAATTGGATTTTTTCCAGTACGGAGTTAGAAATTATTGTACGGGCTCTTCTTGATAAAAAATTATCAGAAGGTGATTTCATCAGAATAACCGGACATTATAGGATTGATTTTGGAGAGAGGCTTAACGATGAAATTATAAACTCAGTTGCCAACGGCTCGCTTTCTTTAGACTTTTTTTATAAAGAGTTGTCTCTTTCATGTCTTGTTAATCATGCTTCTTTTAAACCAATTATTCTTGCTGTTGCAAGAAAAAAATTACCGTTGACAGTTTTGCTAATCTTGTTGATGAACGGTGTGCTGCTGCGCAAAGATTTATACTTGATTGTAAACAAGTATCTAGCTGGTAAATTTTCGCTTAGCGATATGGATTTATTGATTAAAAAGGGGCTTGTTTTCTTTTCCTCCGGTGAAATAAAAATAATTACTGCAGTTGTTGATGGTAAAAAAACTCAGGAAATTCTGTTGCCGTTTTTTAGAAACAGCTATCAGTTTAAGGAAAAAGCCTGTGAGTTGATTAAAAATGCGCTTATTGAAGGAAAACTGTCTTTAAATCCACTTTTGCAACAAGCGGCTTTATACTCTGATTGGTGTAATTATTTGGTTGTTCCAATAAGTGAAGCTGTTAATGCCGGTAAATTTGAGGAGAGTATTTTACAAAATATTCTCGAAGACGTGAATGCCGATATTCGTGTGGATGTTTGGGAAAAACTTTTTAGTACCGGAAATCACATTTGTGTTGAGCATTATTTGCAAAAGTTTTATCCTGAACTTGTCTCTAAACTTTAAAAATTGCGCCCCGTAGGGCGCTTTTTTTGTGGAAAATAATAAGGCTTGCATGATTTTTGTTTTTATGCTAAGTGTTAGGCAATTACTTCTTATTATGTTTAACTATTAATATTTTATATTTATGAAAAAATTATCTGATGAAAAGATGCTGGAATTGAAAGAGGCCATACAGCAGGCAGATGATGAAATGCTTATGAGGCAGAATGCTGCTATTTACGCTTTTGAAATGCGGATTCAAAAGATTTTGGCTTTTGATTATCCTGAAGCCAGTAGAGATTTGATAGCCTTTTTTAACGAGGGGTATACTCTTGATTGTGATGACGAAAAACTCCTTGTTGATGCTTTGCTTGCTCAGCGATTGTCTGAAAAAGATTTTTTGGAGGCCATGCGTATTTATGGTTGTCCTTTGGATCGGGTGCAGCTTCTGCGTATTTTGCAGGCTGTATGTGATGGAAAAATTTCTTTGGCTCTGTTCTTTGATTTGATACAGCTTGGCGTATATTTCTTTGAAGCAATTTTGGAAGAAATTGTGCAGGCGGTGTTGGATAAAAAAATTCCGACAAGTGTTTTTTCGGTGTTGTTAAGTCGTTATAGCTTCTATTCGGTGCGGCCGTTGATTGCCAAAGCTTATATAGAAGGTCTATTCTCGGCAACTGATTTGCGAAAAATGTATGCAAAAGGCGAAAGATTTACGGCTAAAGAAGAACAGCTTATTATTTCTTCGGTCATTGATGGACAAAATTCTGATTTTATTTTGGTTCCGTTGTTTGAGAAAAATAATCGTTTGATGGCGTCTTCTCAGTGCATGTTCATCAATGCGGTTGCTGATGGAAAAATTCCGCTTCATTTGCTGTGGCAACAAGTTGATTATCATTATCCATGGGCAAATGCGGCTCTTGATACTTTGTATGATGCAGTTGAGGCCAAGAAAATTCCTGAAGAAATTTTGGCCTATGTGGTGGAAGATCAAGCTATCACAATTGGTGAAGAGGTTTGGAAAAAATTCTTTCAGTCCGGCGTTGACTTTCTGGTTCGGGCTTATCTGCAAAAATTTTATCCCGAACTTGTTGCTAAACTTTAAAAAATTGCGTCCTTCGGGGCGCTTTTTTTATGCCGCTTGTTTCCAGCGGCCGTTGTCTTCTTGCTGCCAATAGCGGAGTTGGTGGCCTTTGGTTTTTAAGTCTTTCCACATCTTGCGTGCGTGGTCAACCGCCGTGGCGTCATTGCCGTCAAAAATGTTGAATACCCGCTCAAAAGATGTTTCTTCTTCCGCGCTGATATCTGCACCATCAACCAAAAACAAAAATTCGGCGCTGTTGGGATTGTCTTCGCCGGCAGTCAACCATATTGGTTGTTCTTCTGCTGAGCCGTCTTTTTTACTGCCGTGGGGCAAAAATGATTCATCTTCGTAGGTCCACAAAATGCTGTTTATAAACTCTACGCGTTCGGGGTTGCCGATTTTTACTTTTATCTTTTTTCCCGTGCCATAGGCTTTTCCCAGAAGTTTGGGCAAAACAGCCTCCAGTGTTTGTTTTTGCAAATGGTAAAAGTCAATTTGCGCCATTATTTATTCTCCGTGGCTAATTTTACGGCGACAAAGTTTATGCTTTCGCCATTTTGGAGCAGAAGCAGAATTGGGCGATTGTTTTCCATTTTTGCCTCGTTTAAGCAATTTTTGACCGAATCGATGTCGATAATGTCTTGTTTATCCATTTTAACGATAATATTACCGGCTTTTAAGCCTTTTTCAGCTCCGTCGCTGCCTGCTAAAACCTCGCTGATAATCATGCCTTTAGTATTAGGCAACAAGTGGTATTGTTTTATGGTCTCTTCGGTTATCGGTTTTAGTTTGAAGCCTAATTCTTCAACCAAGAACTCGTCTTCATTTAATTGTTTGATTTCAGCTGTTTTAGGCGTTGAGGGAAGGGGCTTTTCTGCTTTTAATTCCTCAATTTTAATTTTAACGCTTTGGGGTTTGCCATTGCGGATGATTTTGACCTCAGCGGTGCTGCCGATTTTGGCCTCGGCGACGCGGGTTGAAAAATCTTTGGGTGAGGTGATGTCTTCTTGATTAAATCCGCTGATGATGTCTCCGGCTTCTAATCCGGCTTTTTGTGCCGGTCCGTCAATCGTCACATCAGACACGACAACGCCGTCTGTTTTTTCTAGCCCAAAGGCTAAGGCTGTTTCCGGATTGTTGGGCTGAATTTTTATGCCAATCCAACCGCGATGGACCGTGCCGTCGGCTTTAAGCTGTTTGATGACCCAATCAGCCAAATTTATCGGTATGGCAAAGCCGATGCCCATACTGGCACCGTTGGTGGAAAAAATGACGCTGTTAATCCCAATGACTTCTCCAGCCATGTTAAACATCGGGCCGCCGGAGCTGCCTTGATTAATAGAGGCGTCGGTTTGAATGAAGTTATCATATTGCCCAGATTCAATATCACGAGATTTTGCTGAGATGATGCCAGCGGTGACACTGCCGCCCAAGCCGAACGGATTACCGATTGCCAAAATCCAATCTCCGACGCGAGCCTTGTCCGAATCGCCAAGACGTACCGGTTTTAGTTCTTTTTGGGTGTTTATTTTGATTAAGGCAATGTCTGTCAAGTTGTCTTTGCCGATAATCTTAGCCTCATGCACGGTTTCGTCGCTTAAGGTGACGTCAATGCTTTCGGCGTCGTTAATCACATGGGCGTTGGTGATGATAAAACCTTCTTTATCAATGATAAAGCCTGAGCCTAAAGCTTCTTGCTTTTTGCCGTTTTCAAAAAAGTGGCGGAATTCCGGTGCGGCGGTTTCCATCATATCTTCTTCAGGCTCAAGTCCGTTATCGTCGGGCTTAGTCGTTGTTGAGATATTGACCACCGATGGCGAAAGTTCTTCGACCAAATCGGCAAAACTCGGGAGGCCTTGATTTATCATGGGTTCGGCGGCAGCGACTTCTCCTGTCAGAAAAGCCGCCATTGCAACTGCCAAAGTTTGTTTTATCATCTTTTTAACGCTCATATTTGCTTTTGTCCTTTAACGGGTTTTTCCTTGCTTTAGCGGCGAAGAAAAATATTCAAAGAACTCGCTTTCCGGCGACAAAATCATTGAAGCGTCGCCTTGTCCCAAAGCATTGCGGTAGGCTTCAAGCGAGCGGTAAAAACCGTAGAACTCGACATCTTGGCCGACAGCATTGTTCCAGATGTCAATCGCTTGCTGATCGCCTTCACCGCGGATAATTTGCGCTTTTTTGTTGGCTTCGGCCTTGATGATGGTGCTTTCTTTATCAGCCGTGGCGCGAATTTGCTGGGCTTGTTGCTGACCTTCGGCGCGGAACTCCTTGGCGTCTCTTTCACGCTCGGTTTTCATTCTGGCGTTAATGGCCTGCAAGACTTCTATCGGCAAGTCGGCGCGGCGGATGCGGACGTCGGCGACGCTGACACCAATTTGCTGAGCGTCTTTTTTGACTGCGTCACTGATGTCTTTCATAATCTGGGTTCTTTTCTTTGAGAGCAATTCTTGCAAGGTTATGCGGCCTAAGATTTTGCGAACCGAAGAGTTGACAATCTCTTTTAATTTGCTTTCGGCCTGAAATTCATAGCGAACCGTTTGATAAAACTTCAATGGGTCTACAATCTGATAGCGGGTGAAGCTGTCAACGTCCAGACGTTTTTTATCATTTAAAACAACTTCTTGTGCCGGTGGATCTAAATCCAACAAGCGAGTGTCATAGAATACGACGTTTTGAATGAACGGAACTTTCATTTTAAGCCCAGGGTCTTTGACCAAACGTACCGGCTCACCAAACTGGAGGACAATTGCTTGTTCGGCCTGACTAACCACATATAAGGTGTTGGCTAAGACAAAAGCCGCAATGACGATAATGCTGATTAAAAACACTTTTAATTTACTCATTTTATTGTCCCTCCTTTACTTGTGATTTTGCCGGATTAAGCGGCAGATAGGGCAAAACGTTGCTCCCTTTTGATGAAGGGTCTAAAATGACTTTCTGAGCTTTGCTCAAAACGTTTTCCATGGTTTCAAGATACATTCTTTTGATTGTGACATCTTTACCGCTTTTATAAGCGTTGTAAACTGACAAATAACGAGCGGCATCACCTTGTGCCTTGTTAACAACGGCGGCTTTATAAGCTTCAGCATCTTGTAAGAGCTGAGCGGCTTCGCCTCGTGCTTTAGGCAAAACTTCGTTGCGGTAAGCCTCGGCCTCGTTTTTAAAGCGCTCTAAGTCTGCCTTGGCGCGTTGAACTTCGTTAAATGCATCGACAACTTGTTTCGGAGGATCGGCTTTTTGCAATTTGACACGGACAATCTCAACGCCGGAGCCGAATTCATCAAGCAATTTTTGAAGTTCTTCTTTGGTGTCGTCTTCAACTTTGCCGCGGTCGCCGGTGATAATCGGTTGCATTTCTGACTGGCCGACAATCTCTCTTAATACGGACTGAGCAGCGACTCTGACGGTGCCTTCCGGATTGCGGACGTTAAATAAATAATCTTTGGCGTTTTTGACTTTCCAGACAACGGTTAAGTTAATGTCTACAATGTTTTCGTCGCCGGTCAGCATGTGGCTTTCGGTGAATGATTTTAGCTTGTTGCTGCCAATTCCGGCAACATTCGAGGCATTATAAGCTTCGGTTTCTCCAAGATTGATGCTGCGTTCTTGGGTCATGCTGACTTTGTAAACTTCTTCAATCGGGTAGGGAAGGTGGTAGTGCAAGCCGGCGTCTGTGGTCTCAGTATATTTTCCAAAGCGCAGAACAACGCCGTGTTCATGCGGTTGAACCTGATAAAAGCCGCTTAACGCCCATAAGAGAATCGCCAAAGCAATCAGCCAGCCGAATTTGAACTCAAAATTTTCGTCACCGGTGGCGGTTTTGGCCGTGTTTATGCTGATGATTTTTTGCACTTCTTCTCGTGCAGAGCGTTGGGTTTTGCCCGTGTTATTGCTGTCTTCCCACGGGTTTTGTATGTCGGTCATATTTATACTCCCAAAGTTTATTTTTGTTGCATTATTTTTCTTTATAATATAAACCCTAGTCATTGGCAATTATAGAAGAGAATATATTAACATGGAAGAGCAAATTAAACAGTTTGTGGCCGAGGTTTATCCGACCGCGGTTATTGACAGTCTTAAAGTTTTGAACGGACGCGTCATCGTGACTTTGATGAATGCGGTTGATTCTCCCGAAAAGACTGAGAGCCTTAAGCAAAAAATCGCCTCACTTGACGGTGTGTTGAAGGCAACCATTATTTTTACCGCAGCAAAGGGATTTACCGGACTTAAAACACCTGAAGAAATGTGGCAGGTTAAGGGTGTGAAAAAAATTATTGCCGTTGCTTCGGGAAAAGGCGGTGTCGGAAAATCGACCACCGCGGTTAATCTTGCGCTGGCGCTTTCAAACTTGGGCAAAAAAACGGCTATTTTTGATGCCGATATTTATGGCCCGTCTTTGCCGACGATGCTCGGTTATGACGGTGTGCCGCCGTCGTCATTGGATGGCAAAAGCTTTGAACCGTTTATGAATTTCGGGTTGGCCTCAATGTCGGTCGGAACGCTGATTGATAAATCTCAACCTTTAATTTGGCGCGGTGCCAAAGCCAGCGGGGCTTTGCAACAGCTTTTATGCGATACCAACTGGGGCGATATTGACATTATGGTGCTTGATATGCCTCCGGGGACTGGCGATATTCAAATTACCTTAGCTCAAAAGCTTAAAACCGATGGAGCAGTTATTGTTTCAACGCCGCAAGATATTGCTTTAATTGATGCGGTGAAAGGGATTAATATGTTTAAAAAAGTTAATGTTCCCATTCTCGGCTTAGTTGAAAACATGAGCTATTATATTTGCGAAAAATGCGGGCATCGAGCTGATATTTTCGGTCACGAAGGAGCTAAAAAAACGGCCGAACAAATGGGAGAAACTTTTTTGGGGGAAATTCCGCTGCATTATGCCATTCGGGAAAATTCGGACAACGGCACGCCGATTGTTTTTGCCGAGCCGGATAGTTCTTACACCCAAGCTTATATGAATATTGCAGAAAAGATTTTGCAGAAGCTTTAATCGGTTAACTATATTCTTTTGTAATAAGGGTGATATTCGGTCATTCTTATTTTTTTTGTCAAAAAATGTGTAAAATAAATAAAATATGTATTGACAATATTCCTAAAAGGGTGTATAAATGCACCGTTTATTAATTATTATGGTGAAATATTATTTTTTGTAAATTTCCGCCATAATTTGTTTTTATTAAAAAAAATATATATATGGAAAAGAAAAGAAAAAAGAAAAAATCTTGGCTGAAAAGGCAAGTTTCCAAGGTTCAGATTTTGCCTTGGTATTGGAAGCTGGTTTTTAGTGTGCTTATATTTTTTATATGCGGCGCACTTGGTATGCAGCTGTTTACTGCTCCTGATGATGTTTCAATGATTTTGGGAGTGGTTGTCATCGTTATTGCTCTGTGGTTTTTGCTGCAGATGTGGTGGCGTAGCGAAGAGTGATTTTTTTATTTTATTTATTTTTTATTTTAATTTTTTTATATGAAAACGTTTTATTATTTATTAGCGGTGATTTGTTTGGCTTTTGCCACAGTGTCTTGTACTTCAGTCGAACCGGGTGAGGCGGCTCTTAAAGTCCATAAATTGGGCGATAAAAAAGGGCAAATCGAGATCCTTGGTATCGGACGTCATGCAAATAGCTGGTTTGGCCGGTATTCTATCAAGGTTTATCCGACCAATATTCAACAGTGGAGCTGGACTTTGTCCGGTGATGAGGGAAGCGTGAATGATGAATCTATTCATTTCCAGTCCGAAGGACAAGATTTGAGCTGTGACGTCGGTATTTCTTTCACTTTCATCACCGAAGGTGACAATTTAGCCAAGATGTACGAGTACTTTAAGGCAACACCTGATGAAATTGTAGAACGCTTTATGCGCAAGGATATTCGTAACTTTTTTAATGAGGTTTCTTCAACAATGAAAGTTGATGAAGTTTATGCTCAGAAAAAGGAAGATTTGCGCAAGGCTGTTTTAGAAAAAATGCAGGCTAAGTATGAGCCTTTGGGAATCGATGTGCAGGAAGTTTCTTATCTCTCTCTGATTCGTCTGCCCAAGGAAGTGCAAGATGCCGTTAATTTGAAGATTACGGCAAAGCAGCGCGCCGAACAGCGAGAAAATGAAATTGCCGAGAAAGAGGCCGAGGCTAAGAAAAAGGCCGCAGAAGCTCAGGGTGAGGCCGATCGTTTGCGCATTGAAGCCGAAGGTCGTGCCAAAGCAATCGAAGTCGAAGGTCGTGCTTTAGCCAATAATCCGCAGATTTTGCGTCTCAAGGAAATCGAGATGCAGATGAAACTCGCCGAATCAGCTAAAAGCTGGAATACCGTTGTGATGAGCAGTGGGCAGGCCGGACAGCTGTTGAATATCGGCGGCGGAAAGTAAAAAATAAAAAGCAGATTTTTAACCTCCGTTTTTACGGAGGTTTTTTTGTACTTTGCCAATATCGTTATTGCGCTGCCGCGGATTGGCTTAGTTCTTCCAGCACCTGTTTCTTTAAGGTGACGTTATCCATTTTGCCGGTAGCAAAAATCGGTAGCGTGTCTTTGAATAAAATTATTCTAGGCAAGAACAGCTCGGACATGCCGTTATTTTTGATATAATCGTGCAAAACTTCTTGTTTGACCTGATTGTTGTTGGTTACCAAAACAATCTGCTCGCCTTTGCTTTCATGCGGAATGGCAACCACGCCGTAATGAAAGTCAGTGCCCATCCATTGATAAGCTTTGCAGACCATTTCTTGTACGGCGTTTAAGGATACCATTTCGCCGCCAATTTTGGCAAAGCGCTTGATGCGGTCTTTGATGTAAACAAAGCCAATTTCATCAATGTCAACCACGTCGCCTGTATGATACCAGCCGTCTTTGGGTTTGACCAAAACTCCGGGGTTGTCCGGCATGATGTAGCCCAGCATAATGTTGGGTCCTTTGATGACCAGCTCGCCGCCTTTGTCAATGCCGTCAACCGGTTCAATCTTATACTGAATGGCTGGAAGAAGTTTGCCGATTGATCCGAAGCGGTTGAAAATGCGGTTGTTGGCTGAAATAACCGGTGAGCATTCGGTCGAACCATAAGCCTCTAAAACGCGGATGCCCAAACGTTCCATCCACATATTACGGGTGTCAGGTTTGACAGCTTCTGCTCCGCCAAACATAAAGCGAACATTATGAAAATCAAACGGGTGTGCCAGTTTTCCGTAGCCTCTGAAAAATGTATCCGTTCCGAACATAATTGTGGCGCCGATTTCATAAATCAGTTCATTAATAATACGATAATGGAGCGGTGAGGGATATAAAAACAGCTTTGCTCCTTCTAAGATAGGGAATAAGGTACCTACTGTCAGACCAAAGCTATGAAACATCGGCAAAGCATTAAAGACGGTATCCGTTGTGTTTATTGTTTCAATCGCAGACATTTGTTTGATGTTTGACATGATGTTGGCGTGCGATAAAACAACAGCTTTTGGTGCGCCTTCAGAGCCAGAGGTGAATAAAATTACGGCTTTTTTGCTGCCGCCAGAGCGGTGTGGTACACGCTTTATTTTGTATCTTATAAATGCGCCGATTTTGTTCCAAAGAGTGATTTTTTTTGCCAAACTTTCAAGATAAATCACCTCAATGCCATTAAGTTTTAAGATTTCAACCACATTTTCCATTTTTGCGGTTTTAATAAACTTTATGGAACTAATGACCTTTTTGACTTGTGCGGTCTTGCACATTGACAGCATATTTTGTGCGCCGACTGAGAAATTTAGCATAACCGGAATGCGCTCATAGGCTGAAAGTCCAAAAAATGTGCATAAGGTGGCAATTGAGTTTGGTAATAATAAACCAATCGGTTCTTCATGGAAGCTTCTTTTTTTGAAATAGCGGCCAAGAACAAAAGACTTGATAATAATGTCTTTATAAGAATTTGGTTGGCGGTTGATGTCTTCAATGAATTTCGGGCGTTTGAATAGGCCTTTTTTGGAATGGACTTTGCCGGTTTTCATTAATTGAGCAAAAAGCGAAATGTTAGGATTGTAATTGACCTCAAAGCACATTTCTCTTAAAAGCATGTAAACTTCGTTGCTGATGTGATCTCTTTGGCGGCGGAGTTCATCTTTGAGCTTGAAAGGGCGTGGTTTGCCGACAGTAATTCGCATCTTAGGTAAGGGGCGATGCGGTAATTTGCCTTTTGTTTTGGAGAAAAAGCCATATTGCGGGCCACTTATCCAGACCGGAATTATCGGGGCTTGGGCTTTATCTGCTGCCAATCCGGGAGCTTCATAAATTTTCATCAATCCACCGTTTTCGGTAACGCGTCCTTCCGCAAAAATCACACATAATCTTCCGCTGTTGATTTTATTTATCAGTTCTTTTAATTCTCCCGGTTCAATCGGGTTAAACGGTATAACATCTGCCGATTTCATTAAAAAGCGTATCAGCGGTTTGCGGTATAAATGTCCGTTTAGGGCAAATATCGGGTTGCCGGGGAGAAAGGCAAATAACAATATCGGGTCTAGAAAAGAGACATGATTAGAAACATAGACACCTTTCTTTGGAAGTTCGTTTTCGTCAAAGTCGATGTGGCATCTGGTTTTGAATATTGTAAAAAATATTCTTAAGCAAAATCTTATAAAGTTACGCAAAGTCCTATAACTCCAGAGTTATCAATAGAAAAATTAAAACCATATTTTTATCTTTTGTAAAGCGAAAAGTTTGTCCCTTTTCGAAAATGTGTTTTATCTTATTGATTTATATGGTTTTTTGTATTTTCCACAATGGGATAATTTTTACTTGTTATTTCGCAAAATTTGTATAATCCTTGTACTAGGGTGCCGCAAGCCTGTGGGGAGGCTTTATTATTTGTCCAGCGGTTCGTTATATTTGGATTAACATTAAAAGTGACTATCTTATGAAAAAATTTGTACCCCTTACAGCTTTTGCTACAATATTACTTGCTTCTTCTTCTGCTTATTCTGCCGGTTTTTTGCTGCGTGAACAGTCTGTGGCCGGTATGGGAAACGCTTTTGCCGGTGCAACCGCAGGTGCAGAAGACGGAACTTATGCTTTTTATAATCCGGCCGGAATTATTCGCCAGATGGGAACTCAGGCCTCAATCAGCGCGACGGCGATTGTCGGTGATGCCAAAGGTTATGATGCTCATGGTCCAAACGGAAGTTATGATCGGCAAATGGACCACGTGGTTGACAAGTCGGTTTTACCATCGGCAGTTTTTACTCATGCACTTAATTCTCGGGCGAGTGTCGGTTTGTCGCTTAGTGCGCCGTTTGGTCTTGTGACGGATTATTCCAGAGATTGGGCAGGTGCTAACCACGGAACTTTGTCGGATTTAACGACTTATGACATTACCCCAATGGCGGCTTATCGCGCTACTTGTAATTTGACACTTGGGGCCGGTGTGGTTATTCAATATGTTGATGCTACCCTTAAAAACGGTGTGTTGCATAATAATCCCTATGGTTTTCCGAGTACTAACTCAAAAATGTATGGTGATGATACTGATGTCGGTTATATTCTTGGGGCTTTATATGAATATTCTCCTCGCACGCGCTTTGGTGTATCTTATCGTAGCGAAGTGAGCCACAAGCTTAAAGGTAAAATTCGTTTTGATCAGCAAATGTCGCTTCCCGGAGCTAATTTGGTAAATCAAGACATTACTGCTGAGCTTGAAACGCCGGCGCTCTTGACCTTTGGTGCTTATCATGACATAAACACCAAGTGGTCGATTATGGCGGAAGTTCAAAAAACTTATTGGTCGTCGTTTGATAAGCTGGTGATTAATGGTGCCAATGGTTTTACATCTACGACTAATGAAAATTGGAAAAATGTGTGGTTTTATTCTATCGGTACGTCTTATCGGGTTAATAATAAGCTGAAACTGCGTTTTGGTATGGCCTATGATAATACACCGGTTAATGATTATACCCGTACACCGCGTATTCCGGACTCTGACCGCTTGTGGTTTTCAACCGGATTTGAGTATAAGCTCAATGATGACTTAGTTCTGAATGCCGGATATTCTTATATTCGCGCCGAAAAGAATAAAGTTAATCTTCAAGACAAAGGTAATGAGTTGTCTGCTAAATATAAGGGAAATATTCACCTGTTTGGTTTAGGCTTTAATTATCGTTTCTAGATTAGATGATGTAAAAAAAATCCGCTGATTGGTTCAGCGGATTTTTTGCAGCTATTTTTTCAGCATGACCTCGGGGGCTTTGATGCCCAAGAGATAAAGCAGGAGCTTTAAGACATCTCTGGTTAAACGCGCTAAGCGCAAGCGTGATGAGGCAATTTCAGGACTTTCGGCATTCATAATCGAAGCGGCGTTATAGAAAGTGCTGAAAGTTTGTGCCAAAGTATAAGCATAATCTGAAATAATGCTGGGTTCTTTATCATTATGCGTACGCCAGATGATGGTATTTAACTGTGCTAATTTTAAGGCTAAGTCACGTTCTTCCTTGGTTGTGATAGTGATGGAGCCTTCTTTAATGTTAGCAGTAGCGGCTTTGCGCATGATAGAGTTAATACGTGCGATTGCGTATTGAATGTAAGGTCCTGTTTTGCCGTCAAATTTTGCAAAATCATCAACTTCGAAAATATAACCAGATGCGGTGTTGTTTTTCAAGTCTTGGAATTTTATGGCGGCAATTGCAATCTCGTCAACCAGATTATCTATATAATTTTGCGCTTCTTCCACAGAGCCAAAGTCTTTTGCAACATCTTCGGCAGTCGGGACAGATTCTTTTACCTTTTCTTTTGATAAGTCAATCAAGGCTTCAAGCTTCATGACACCGCCGTCACGGGTTTTGAAAGGTTTGCCGTCAGGGCCGTTTACCGTACCAAAACCGATGTGTTGTAATTTTACGTTTTTAACGAGGCCTAATTTTTCTGCGGCTTCAAAGACTTGTTCAAAGTGAAGGGCTTGGCGCTTGTCGGTGAAGTAAATGATTTCATCGGCGTGCAAATCGTCAACTCTCATTTTTATGGTGGCGATATCGGTAATGTGATAGGTGAAGCCGCCGTCGGTTTTTTGTAAAATGACCGGCGGTTTGGGCTTGTTGCTTTCACCAAGGCGGATGATTACGGCGCCGTCATCTTTTTCCGAAACGCCTTTTTCTTGAGCTAAGTCCATAATCTTATAGCAAGTTTCGTGCGCGTCGCTTTCTCCAAGCCATAAATCAAAATGGACATCAAGCGCGTCAAAGTTTTTCTTGACCGCATCAACTGAAATACGGCGCAAATGCTGCCACAAAGCGCGATATCCGGGGTGGCCGTCTTGGAATTTTGCGGTGATGATTCTTGCTTGTTGTCTGGCAGCTTCGTCTTCTTTGCAACGCGTGTTAGCTGCCTTATAAATTTCGGTCAAGTCTTCAACCTTATAGGGAATGCTGTCCGGAAAACCATCTTTCTTATTATCATCAAAAAACGGCCATTCGGGGTGTGCCAGCATGATTTCTGAAATTATCATACCCATCGGGGTGCCCCAGTCACCTAAGTGGGTGTCAGATATGACCTTATTACCGATAAAACGTTCTAATCTTTGGATTGATTCTCCGATAACCGCCGAGCGCAAGTGGCCGACGTGCATATCCTTGGCAACATTCGGGGCGCCAAAGTCCAAAACAACGGTTTTCGGCGTATTTGTTTTTTCGCAACCGAGGCGTTCGTCTTGGCTCATGTCTTCCATGACGTCGCTTAAGAGTTTGTCGCTAACGCTGAGGTTTATAAAGCCTGGGCCGTCAACCGAGATTTTGCTGAAAGAAGAATCTTGTTCAAGTTCTGCCGCGATTTGAGAAGCAATTTCACGTGGATTTTTTCTTTCAGACTTGGCTAAAGCCAGAGCTCCGTTGCACTGAAAGTCGCTCAAGTCAGGGCGGTCAGATGTTTTTACGGTTGCATATTGAGGATTAAGACTTAGTTTTTCAAAAGTTTGTTCTAATTTTTTATTTATTTTCTGTTCCAATGTTTGAGTCATCTTTATTCTCTGTTGTTGTTACACAAGTAAAAGTTTTTCGATTGGGGAGGAGGAGTTTACAACTGACGATATCCTCGCTCAAAAATTCGGCGTGATCTCCGGTTTTATACTTTTTGCATTCGTCGTCGGCCATCTGCTGAACGGTTTGCTCATCTGTTATCAGTCCGTTATAGCAAATTGACGGATTGGTCGGGGAAGAGCGTCCGACATAAAGATATTGCGGAGGTGCGCCGGCGTTTCGTCGTCGGTCGACATAGGGCTCAAAAATGCTGCAGGCGCTGAGCCCAAGCATTATTATGGCGCTTATTGTTATTTTTACTCTTGCCAATTTTAAAATCTCCGCTAAATTATATTCATCTGTTTCTTTATATATGAAGATTTTTAAAATGAAAAGCAAAAATGAATATATCGGTGATGATAATTTTGTAAAAATGTTACAGCATTATCATTGTGACTTGCCGCTAGAGGTTGTTAAAATGCGGTTTATCGGCTCGATTTGCTCGCCAAATTTGGAACTTAGGCCTTCTGATGTGATTTCATCTTTTTGGCCGAAAGGGCAGGCGCCGCGTCTTGAAACAAAAAATGAGGCAGAGTTGTTTTTTAAGTTTTTTATGGGCTTATGGGATGCTTTGTTTGAGCAGGTAGCTAAAAATCAGGTTAAGCTTAAGGCTCTAAATGCTGAAAATAAAGAAGAATTATGCTTGGCGTGCCGCTTGCGCTTTGATATGCTCGAATCGGGTTTTTTAGAAGGATTTTGGGGCGGTAAGGAGGATTTGAAGTTGGCTTCTTATCTCGCTGAGATTGTTGATTCTTTGAGCGATTTGGCCGGTGTTTATGCAAGTTTGTGCAAAAAGCTTGAAAGTGGAGACAGCATGGCGGCTATTTTGCCGGTTGTTCAGCATAGTGATAAAATGGTGGAAAAAGCGATTGCTTTTCTGATTGAAAACTCAGTATTGCCGCGCATTGATTCCCTTAAACGCGTTGTAAATTAAAGGAGAAAAGTTATGGAGCTTATGGAAGGTCTTTTGACCAGACGTTCGGTTCGGAAATTTCAGGATAAACCTATTCCAAAAGAATTGTTAGAAAAAGTTGTTGAGGCTGGCGAGTATGCTCCGTCGGCGCATAATACGCAGCCTTGGGAGTTTTTGATTATCCAAGATAAGGAAAAATTAAAGCATTTTAGAGTTTTACAACGTTCGGCTTTGTTTGCTGAAAATGCGGCGGCGGTGGTTTTGGTTTGTTGCCATGAAGATGTGGCTTTTCACAGAGAGAAAGAAGGCTGGAGTTATATTGATATTGACGGATCTGCCGCTACAATGAATGTATTGCTTGCTGCTCATGCTTTGGGGCTTGGTGCTTGTTGGTGCGGTGCAGCGCCGATGGTAGGGCCGATTCATGCTATTAAAGAATATTTTGAATTGCCGGAAAATGTCAGACCTTTTTCAATCGTTGTTCTCGGTTATCCGGCAGAAGAGCCCAAGCAGCCCGAACGCCACAAAGAAGAACGCGTCCATTGGGAAAAATGGTAAGGTTTGCTTTTTTAGTGATACGCTAGGCCTTTAGCTTATAAGTTAAAGGCTTTTTTTTTCGAAATAATTCTGCTTTATTTTGAAAATCATCTTGAAAACTTGGTGAATTTATGCTATATTAGATTCGTGAAGACAAGCTAAGAAAGGTGATATTATGTTGAATTCGCGGGAATGTGCGGTTTTGACCGTAATGCTGTCGGCGGCAGGATTGTTGCCGATGAGCGCAATGGCAGATATTTCTTTTACCGAGGGTGGAGAACGACTTATCAACACACTTCACACACACCTCTATTCTCCGTCCTCGGGCTTGTCTTCTTCTGATGAGATTAAGCTTGCAGCGGTGTGTTTTATTAATGATACTTCGGCTTGTAGTGGTGAGACGTTTGGCAATACCGAAAACAGTGGTGGAAACAGTGATTCTGGTGGAGCGCCTGATTATGATTTGAATGATGCCGAACGTTGCCGCAAAGAAGGTTATACTTTGACTTCTTGTGCAGCCGGAGAAACACCGGAAGGCTTTTGTATTTATAACAGCAATTACTTCGCTCGTTGCGTATGCCCATCGGGTTATAAAACTTGTGAACCGCCTTATTACGGTGTCGGACAAGCTTGCGGCAATAAATATGCATCTTGCGAAGAAGATACCGAACGTGCTTGTAAAGAACTTGATTCCGAATTCACTGACACTTGTCAAACAGGCTGGAAAGTCGATCCGAATAATGCTTGCGAATACGACCCAACTTATGGAAAATGCTGTAACCTTTGCGAAGGTTATGATTATACAACTATTCCGGAAGGGTATATTGCTGACGGTGCCGCTTGTGCGGATTGCAACGGGATAAGCAAATATAAAATCAAAATTAACCCTTGCGATGGATTCCAAGACTGCGGCGTTATGGGTGGCGATACCGGCGCTAAAACTTGCATGTCCGGTTCGCAAATAAAATACGATAACTGCAAACCTTGCCCGAATTTGGGAACTCTAAGTTCTTGTCCGAGCCCTTTTAAATGTACTTATGAAGCATGCTCAAATCGTTACTACAAGTCTGGATGTCAGTCCGGTTATACATGGAATGCTTCTAATAAAACCTGCACGCAACAATGCAGTAGTTCCTATAAGTATACTTGTACAGGAAGCTATCAAACCGGCGGAAGCGGCACGGCTTGTGGTGGAAAATATACTGCTTGTAAATGTTCAAGTGGATATAGCTGGAATGGTTCTAGTTGTGAGAGAGCAAGTTATACAGAAGGGCTGCAAGTTTATTGTACTGAAGCAACTTTAGAACCTTCATATTTGGGACAGCATTTTTATTGTGAAGGTACCAGTGTAGGGTGTTGTTATTGTAACGGACGTTATCTCACGCAATACACTGGTTCATCACTTTTTTATTCTAGCGTGTACGTAAATAAAGATTTTGTTTTTGAGCCAGGGTGGTATAGTGCTAGTAATGGTTATACATGTATTTGTTATTATGACGAATGTTACTAATAAACATTTTTTATAAATTGTAATTTTTTCTATAAGTAAAACAACGGTATTGATAATCAATGCCGTTGTTTTAGTGGTCTTATTTAAATATTTTATAATTCCCAGCTGCGGGAGAATTCTTCGTTCTTGAACAAGGCGGCTAAGCCGGTGATTTGTTTTAAACGCAAAATTTCATCTGCGGACATGCCGATATTGCGGGCAATCCAAGCGTCGCTCTTTTCAAGTTCAAGCAGCTCCTTAACAATGTTGCTCATCAAGTCAACATTGTGGCTACCGCGGGCGCGGTTGTGACGAATCGTTGAGGCAATTCTTTCGCCTAAGTCTTTATCTATCACAACAACTGGAATTTTGCCGTTCTCTCTGGCTCTGATGCGGTCCGATATCATCATGGTTGTATAGCGGTGGAATCCGTCAACGATAATGTATTCGTCTTTTTCTTTGTCATGATAGCAGACAATCGGCTGGGTAAAGCCATCTTCCCAGATGGATGTTTCAAGCAATTTCATCTCAGGTGGGGCTACTCTGTTCGGGTTGTAGTCATTGGCTTTTATTTTTTCAAGCGGGATGGCCTGAACATTATAAACCGGACTGATAAACTTTTTGCCGTTGTTTGATGCTTCGGCGGTGGTTGATTTTTTTTCTGTCATCTTGTTTGCCCTATAAGTTACGATATTTGTTGAGTAATTCTTTTTCTCTTTCAGACTGTTTTTTGGTCTGAGCAAAGCCCATGTGTTTGCACAAGTGGTCATTTTTCAGAATGCAGACTGCCATGCGTTTCCATGACGGAATGTCAATGGTCGACTTGATGTCGTCGGTGCTGTCCGGTGTGCCTAAAAAGCGAACTTGTTCTTTGACGCTGTGATAAGGGCTTGGGCCGTTGCGGCGAATGTTATAGTTGCAGGCTTCGAGCTCCTGAATCGCTTTTTCATCGACAACGCCGCCTTTGCGCCACCAGAATTTGATTGAGGTTTTGAATTTCTCAATATAATTTTTTCTCATCTCATCCGGCAGGGTGGCCAGCAAAAATTTGACGTAAGACCGCCATGTGTGCCCTTTAGGCAAAGTGATGCGGCGGCTGCCGAGTAATTTTGTGTTGCCATACATGGCGCCGAAGTTTGCACCTTGTACACGGCCGACAACTCTGACCCAAGTGTCAGGTTCTAATACGCGGTATAGGTTTAAGCCTTCTTTGGCTGCCTCATGAAATGGGCTGGCAACGCGCATTTGGTGAATCGATAATCCTGCTTTATAGAACAAATCATAAATCTTGTTATAATCGAATCCGTATTTGCCGTTTGCAATCCAGACATCTTTGGTGGTCCAGTCATAAAGCGGGTAGGCGTTATACCAGTTTTTGCCCATCTTAGTGGTCCACTGCTTATTATCAATTAAGTCTTTGCGCGCATTGGCATAAGCACGGAATCGGTTGAGCGACTCGTCGGCTCTTATGCCCAGCAGGCAGATTGATTTGCCTTTATGTTGGCGAGAAAACCAGTCTGCAAAATCAGCATAAAGATCCTCTTGAACCATTTTGTATTTGTAAAAATCAAACGGGTTGTTATTGAGGTTTATAATATAAGGCATGCTGGGCATTTCTCTGACCCATTTGTCTTTTTCATCCGGATCCCAAGTGTACCAATACATTTGATAGTTACTGACAGCACAACGTGAGCCCATCGGCAGACATACCCAGTAAGGATCTATACCTTCCAGATTGTTTTCAAACATGCGGGTGACAAACTCGGTGGTTTGTTTGTATTGTGCTTCAAAATCCTGATGAAAAACGCCTATCTTTCTTTTGATATTATTGCGGCGCTTATAGTCTAATACCAGATTTAGCAACAACCCGCTGTCTTTACCACCGGAAAAAGAAACATATATATTGTCGAAATTATCGAATATATATTTTATTCTTTCATTTGTTGCTTCATATACACTCTTATCGAGGTATTTTTTCATAATCTTAGTGCCTCCTCTTTGGAAATCATGCTGCAAAGGTTACTGACGACGTTTTCTTTCATCAAAAGACTTTGCCTCATCATTTCATCCAGTCCTGTTTTTACCCACAGATTATATATTTTTATCTCATGCTGCCGGTCATGCTGCGGAAGATTTTTCAAGGCTTGATGCTTGAACTTATAATCAAAGGTTTGGGAAAAGAATATCACATTATTACAATTCTGCATATTTAACCCTGAATTATCCACACCATATGTGCTAAATAATATATTAGTTTTTTTTTCGAACTCTTTCAAGGCGCGATTTTTATTTATTTTTCCGGCTAAAACTGAATATTCTCCCGGTTTGAACCAGCCACATTCTTCAAAAAAGTTTATTTCGTCTCTGAATTTTACATAAATAACGACTTTTTCTTTTTTTAATTTAATGTCACTCACGAGCTCAAAAAGTTTTTCGACTTTGTTTTGGCAGATGGTGTACATATGTTGGAATCGGTGGATGATTTCAATAAACGGAGCCTTTGAACGGCGCTCAAGATATAAATTTTTTTCTTCTTGATAGCAGTGTTCTTCTTTTGGTGTGAGATCGCAGTAAATGTCATAATTTTTGAAATATTCGTGATATTCGGTTTCGTTTTCAAAAATGTAGGGTCTGATTTTTTCTATCAGAGAGACTTCTTGTTCGGGGTATGACCATCTTTTGGCTTGCTGAAAAGCGCTTTTTAGCTTTTTTAGGTAGGCGTGATTAAACTGGATTTTGGTCATGTTTAAAATTTGGGGATTGATAAACTGTAGTTGGGCGTAAAAATCGACCAAACCGCCGGAAACCGGAAGTTCGGTTAAAATCAGTCGATATTTGAACAAAGGGCCGAGTTTTATTAGCTCTTTGGTTCTTTTGGATTTTGAATTTTTTATAATCAAGCAGTTGTCAACAACGCAGAAGGCTCTTTTATTGGCGACTAAGTCATGAATTTGCAAAAGTGTTAGCGTTGAAAAAGATGCGCATTCTATCGGAAAGACAAACAGTTTGCTGCGGAAGCCTTCGGAGTATTTGTCTAAGTATTCTTTATAGGTTTTTGAGTGAATAATATGTTCGCGGCTTATCCAGATGATGCAATCAATTTCTTCCAGTTTTGAATAGATTAAATCAAAGGCAAGTTGGATTCTGTCTTCTTGATTTTTACGATAAATGATGCCGGATTTTAGTTTGTCAAGTCGCTCGTAAATAGACATTGGTATTTCCATTTTTTTGCTCCTTTGCTGCGTTTAGCTTTATGTAATCTTTTATATTAGCAGTTCAAGAGATTAGCATTGTCTAAATTTTGATTTCTTTTTGGATGGCAAAACTTGTTTTTGCGTTGGAGAGAATTATATCTTGTTTGGTATTAATTTAATTGATGGAGATGCCTTATGAAAAAATATTTTTTGGCTCTGGCTTGTTTGGCGGCAGGGCTTTCTGCGGCTTCTGCTCAGGCAAAAAAGCATTATGGCGGTTTTGTCGGGCCGGAAACGCAATATTCGCCTACGACGGTTGCCAAAGTTAAAAATTTGTCGGATGATGCTCGCGTTATGCTGCAGGGAAATATTATCAGCAGCATGGGTGATGAAGACTATATGTTTAAAGATTCTACCGGAACAATAAAAGTCGAAATTGATAAAAAGAAATGGGACGGTATGACCGTTACGCCGCAAGATATGGTTGATATCAGAGGAAAGGTCGATAAACATTGGTTCGGCGAGCCCGAAATTGATGTTAAAAGCATTTCTTTAGTTTCTCAGCCTATGTCTGCGACAAAATAGTTCCTTTCATCCTTGCTTCACAAATCCCGCCGATTGCCTTCGACGGGATATTATTTTTGAAAGAGCAACGCTTTTTTGTCGGAAAGAGAGGCTTTAATCGGCCGTTTTGAAGCGCGAATCGAGGCTGACAAATGTTTTTTCATCGGCCGGTGATACAATTCGACCAAAGGGCATTTGGGCGTTGAGTTTCCAGCTTAAGGGAAGCTTGAATTCATCATAGATAAATTTTTCGACCAAAGGTGAATAGTGTTGCAAGCTGGCGCCAATCTTGTTGTCGGCAAACAAGCACCACAGCGCAAACTGGAGCATGCCGCTTGATTGAAGTGACCAGTCGGCGAATCGCTCTTTATAGGCCGGATATTGTTTTTCAAGCCCGTGGACAACGTCTTCGTCTTCAAAAAACAGAACCGTGCCGAATCCGGCGGCAAAGGAATTTATTTTGGCTTTTAGTTCAGCATGTTTGGCTGCCGGTGCGACTTTGGTTAGTTCTGCGTAAGTCAGATTCCAGAATTTTTGATTGCTATCGTTAAACAAAGCAAGGATTCGTCCGGACTGTGAATTAAAAGCTGTGGGGCAATATTTCAATGCTTGTTTGATTAAATCCTTAACTTCTTCCTCAGATTGAGAGATTTTGTTGTCGATTGCGTATATTGAACGTCTTTGTTCCATGAGGTTGTAAAAGCTTTTATCCATCGTTATAAATCCTTTCTTTTTAAGTCATTATCTATTATATATTCTCTTTTTTTTAATTTTTGAATAAAAGCATGAAAAAATTTTGTTTAGTATTTTCAATAATTTATCGCGTCATCCTACAAAATTTTTGGTTTTTTTTGATTTTTTTACACATTGATTCTTCAATATTTACGGAGGGTTTGAGCGTTTTAATTTGTCGGGACATTTTTGGAGAAGACAAAAATGCTTTTTTTTGTTATATCTTGTTATATGCTGGACGAAGTTGTGTTCGGCAGTCTTGTGGTAAATACCTTGCGGTGATTTGTATTCCATATAATATTCATTACTGTTCCGGAGAGAAGTTTTTGCTTCTCTCCTTTTTCTTTGAGGTTTGTTGGTGTTATGTCTGATTTAACTTTTCGACAATTACGATTTGTGGAGGAATTTATCAAGTGTGGTGTCGGTGCTCAAGCGGCTCGGCTTGCCGGTTATTCCTGTCCGCAAAAAGCTGCCGCCCGCCTTAAGAAAAATCCTAAGATAAAATTAAAGCTCGATAGTCTGCGACAAAAAGCCATGCAGCGGGCTCAACTCTCGTTGGAAAAGCTGCTGGAAGAACTGGAAGAGGCGCGGCAGGTGGCCATTGATAAAGAAATGGCTGCCGCGGCTGTCTCTGCTTCAATGGGGAAGGCCAAGCTTCTCGGTTTGGATAAGCCCCAAAAAGAACATGAGGAAGAAAAAGAAAGTGATATTCCTCAGGTGTTGGTTAAATTTGTTGAATAAAGCGGAGGTCTTGTGAAACAGGTTGAAGTTCAAATTCCTAAAATTTTTGCGCCGCTTTTGACATCTGATTATCGTAACAAATTTTTTTATGGCGGGCGTGCCGGCGGAAAGTCTTATGCCTTTGCCGATAGTCTTCTTCTTTTGGGGCGGCAAAAAAGGCTGTTTATTGCTTGTCTGCGTGAGATTCAAAACAGCATGAAAGATTCGGTCTATAAGCTTTTATGTGACCGAATCTCTTTTTATGGGCTTGATGATTATGAGATTTTGGATTCTAAAATCGAAAACAAAATAACCGGTTCGCGCTTTGTTTTTAAAGGTTTGCGGAATCAGGACAGTCAAAAAATAAAATCACTTGAAGGCGTTGATATCGCTTGGATTGAAGAGGCTCAGGCCATTACCCGCAAAAGCTGGGAAATCTTGGAGCCGACTATTCGTAAAGATGGGTCGCAAATTTGGATTTCCATGAACAGAGAAGAGGAAAACGACCCTTTGTGGGTTTTGGTGGCGGCGAATCCTGATGCACGCACTTTGGTGGTGAAGGTTAATTATTACGATAATCCGTTTTGTCCTGAAGAAATAAGGCTGCAAGCCGAAAAATGCAAACAGTCTTCTCCCGAAGATTATGAGCATATTTGGCTCGGTGAGCCAAGGCGGCAGGGAAATACCAAGCTGATTTCGGCCACAGATGTGTGTCACGCTTTTCAACAACAGCTGCCGATGCCGTCTTCGCCTTTGATTATCGGGGTTGATGTAGCGCGCTTTGGTGATGACAAAACCGTGTTTTGTTTTCGGCGGGGGCGAAGTTGTTTTCGAATAGAAAGTTTTTCGGGGCTTGATGTGGTGGAAGTGGCTAATCAGGCCACTTTTTTTATCAGAGAAAATCAGCCCAAGCGGATGTTTGTGGATATTGGCGGCGTGGGAGCCGGTGTTTATGACATTCTTAAAGACAGAGGCTTAGGCGAGGTGGTGAAAGCCGTTAATTTTGGCGAACGCGCCTTGCTTTCCGAGCGTTATGCCAACCGGCGTGCCGAGATGTGGGACAATCTGCATGATTGGCTTATCTCCGAGCCGCAGGTGGCTTTGTTTTATGATGAGGATTTGCTGACCGATCTTTGTTGCGTCAACAAAAAATATGACCGCCGCGGGCGCTTGCTGCTTGAAGAAAAAGATGAAATCAAAAAGAGGCTCGGGCGTTCGCCGGACAAGGCTGATGCGCTTGCTTTGACTTTTGCCGAGCGGTTTTTTGATAATCTGGCGCCGCAAATGTATCGCCCCAAGCAGCTCTTATGGGAAGATGTGTTTAACTCGTATAATCAAGGAGATGACAAATGGTAGAAGCTTGTCCGAACTTTGTGCCGGTGACCGATCGTTTGGTCTTAAAACTTGAACCAAAAAATTCGGAAACCGCCGGCGGACTTATCCTTGCCGATGATACTTATGCCGTGCGCAATGTGGCAACGGTTTTGGCAATCGGTCCCGAGGTTAAAGCCGATGTGGCCGTTGGGGACAGAGTGATGTTTCACTGTTTTGACGAGCTGCCGGTTTGGGACGGCGATATTGTTGTGATACGTGATAAAAGCTTGTTGTTTAAATTTTAGGAGTTTTCTGAATGTCAAAAAAAGTTTTTGAGTCAAAGCCGGCTCTTTGGGCAGAAAAAATCAGTGCGGCTGAGGCGGCTTATCAATCTTATTATAACTTAATAGATGAAACGCGCGAGAGCTATAAACTGGCCTCGTCAGGGCTGAGTTCGTCGCTTAAGGTCGGAAGTGCGTGCAGCATTTTTTGGTCGGGAATCGAGACGCAAAAGCCGTTTCTTTATTTCAAACAGCCAAAGCCCTGTGTCGATAGGATTAATAAAAATTATTCTCCGGCGGAGGCCTTGGCCTGTCGCCTGATGGAGCGATTATTGGCTTGGGATTTGTCGCGGTTTGATTTTGATTCGGTGGCAAAATATGCGCGAAATGATTTTTTAATTTCGGGTTGCGGAATTTTGTGGGAAAGCTATAAGCCAGAATTTACAACCGTGCTTGATGAGCAAAATCATGAGGTTTTGGTTAAAACCGGTGAAAAAGTCGTGTCTGAATATGTGGATCCGAAAAACTTTTTGGCCGATACCGACCATGTCGGAATATGGGAAGATGTGACTTGGGTGGCTCGCAAGCATTTTCTCAGCGCCAAGGCTTTGCTTGAGGCTTTTGCTTCTTCTCCGGCGTTGTTGACGGTGCCGGTTGCCGATGATGATTGTTATAAAGAATATTGTGTTTATGAAATTTGGGACAAAGAAGACAAGAAGGTTCGTTGGTGGTGCAAGGATTTTCCCGATGCCTTTTTGCGTGAGGTTGATGATCCGCTCGGGTTGGAAAACTTTTTCCCTTGTCCGAAACCGGTGTTTGCGACACAATCCAATGATTCAATCATTCCGGTTCCGGATTTTTGTATGATTAAAGCCGATTTGGAAGAGTTGTCCGGTGTTATTGATCGAATGAGTTTGACCATGAAGGCGCTCAAAGTGACCGGTGCTTATGACAGCTCTTTTCCTCATTTGGCGGATATTTTGAACAAAGATGTTTCTCTCGTGGCGGTGCAAGATTTTGATAAGCTTAAGTCGGCCGGTGGGCTGAAAGGTATTGTCGACTTTATGCCGGTTGAGCAATATATTTCTGCTTTGCAGGCTTTGGCTTTGCGCCGTGATGATATTATTGAGAATATTTATCGTATTACCGGAATTTCGGACATTATGCGAGGGACTTCCTCTCAGTCCGAAACAGCAACCGCGGTTAAGCAAAAAACAAATTTCGGAACACTGCGCAACCAAGACCGCCAAAATGATATGCAGCGGTTTTTGTGTGACTTATATGCGTTAAAAGCCGAAATTATTTGTGAGCAGTTTGCGACTGAACATGTTCTTTCCTTTGTATCTCCTGAAGAAAAAAATGATGCTCCTCTGGTTCAGGCCGTGATTGCTTTGCTGAAAACCGATAAAATGCGCAACATGGTGCTTTCGATTGAGACCGATGCCGTGTTTGACCAAGAGTCCGAGGCTTCTCAGATTAGTGCGGCGGTTAAGTCGGTTTCTCAGCTTATTCAAGATGCTTTTCAGATTGTGTCGGTACAGCCGGCTTTGTTGCCGCTTTATCAACTTATGGCTGAGGCTTTGACTGCTTCTATGCCGAAATCGCGCTCCTTTGAATCGGTGTTGTCAAAGGTGTTTGATGATGTTGCACGCGATTTGGCTCAACCGGAGGCGTCTTCTTCCAATTCATCCTCTCCGGTGTCAAAGCCTCAGGCAGCCTCTCCTCAACAGCCGAGTTTTTCCGATCAGCTAAAACTTATGGAGCTGCGCAATACTTATGAGCTTGAAAAAGAGCAAAATGCTCTTAAAGCCAGAGAACTTGCCCTTAAGGAAAAATCTGAGAATGTGAAGCTTATTTTGGCGGATAAAGATTTTCGTGCGGAGGCGCTTAAACTGCAAGCCGAAGCGCAAAAATCAGCTCCGTCCAAGGCATGAGCCTAAGGAGGAAATATGGCTCATTTTTCAAGAGAGTGGAGCGAAGATTTGTTATTGCCCGATGGGGCTTATGCGTCTTCGGTTCATGACATTGAACGCTACCTGCGCCGGAATAATTTGGCAATGGCCAGCGATTATTCGGACGACTTTCGGAAGTCTGTCCGCTATCAACAAGAAAAAAAGCTGCGAGATGAAAATTTTGCAGCTTTTTTGCAACAGTATAAGAGGTTAATTTGGAATGAATAAAACTGAAACACGAAAAATTATTGAACAGGAGCTTGAAAAAGCTACTAGTCCTTCAAACAGCGACATTCAGCCCAACGAAGAAGCTCTGTTGGTTGTGCCGGCCGAAGAAGAAAAAACTTTTTCGGAGCCGCCGGTCGGCCTTGAGGCTGAGCTTGCTGAGGATTTTGTCCTGCTGCCCTTAAAGTGGCGCAAGTTTTTGTGCGAAAAAAATGCTGAAACCGAAGACAAAATTTCTGCTTTATCGGCTCAAGTCGAGCGATTGAAGTGGGTTGATGATTTTGTTCAGGCTCATGCCGAGCGCATTAACAAATATGGGCTTTCTTCTCCTCAGATGTGGTTGGAATATCTGGCTAAGGTTGAGGATTTGCTGGAAGAAAATCCGTCTCAAGGCGTGCGCTTTTTAGCAGAGGCTTATGGGGTGGCTTTTGCGCCGGCCTCTCAGCCGGTGGCTTCTTTACAGTCAAAAGTGGCTGCGCTTGAAGCTCAGTATCAACAGCTGAAATCGCAGGTTGATGCTAAAGAACGTCAGATGTTTCGATCTTTGTTTGATCGCTTTATGGGTGAGAAAAACGAAGACGGTTCTCCCAAGCATAAATATTTTTATAAAGTGCGGCCGATTATGGCGGCGCTCCTGAGTCATAATCTCGCCGGAAATTATGAAGACGCTTATGCTCAGGCTTTGTGGCTTAGTCCCGAGGTTCGCCAAGAATTAATCGAGGCTCAGCTCAGTGATGCTCTCAAGAAAAAAGCCGCTGATGCTCAAAAGGCTCAGCAGGCCGCTTTTGAGGCAAAAGGTAGGGCGCTTCGTCCGGCTGAAGACCAGCTGACGACACGCCAAATCTTGGAACGTGTTATTAATGAAAACTAAACTTTCGTAAAGGATTTTATGATGGCTAACTCTAATTATAATGACGCACTTACAACTTCTCTTGCTCATCGCAGTAAGCAACTTGCTGATAATGTCAGCAAAAATAATGCTTTGCTTAAACGTTTGCAGGAAAAAGGAAATATTCGCGAAATCTCCGGCGGTTCTTCTATTTTGGAAGAGCTGGAATATGGCGAAGGCGATATGATTTGGTATAGTGGTTATGATACCATTTCTTATACCAACAAGCAGCTCTTTACCGCAGCTGAATATGCTTTGAAACTTTGTGCCGTTCCGGTTGCTATTTCCGGTGAAGACTTGCTTAAAAACTCCGGCAAAGAAAAAATTGTCGATCTCTTTGAAAAAAGAGTTGAAAATGCCATGAAAACCATGAGCAACCAGATGTCTAAGGCAATTTACAGCGATGGTACAGGGTCTTCCGGTAAAGAAATCGGCGGATTGCGCTTCTTGGTAGCGGATTCTCCGGCTACCGGTACGGTCGGCGGTATTGATCGTGCGACTTCCGGCAATGAATTTTGGCGCAATAAAGCCACAACCGCCGAAGAAGCTTTGACTTCTGAAACCATCGGCAAAGCAATGCACAGTATGTATCATTCTTTGTGTCGTGGTACCGATAAGCCGGATTTAATCGTGACCGGTGATGATATGTATTCGCTTTATGAAGATTCTTTAACCCCGTTACAGCGTTATACCGATCCTAAAGCGGCTGACTGCGGTTTTGCTACATTGCGCTTCAAAGGTGCTGATGTGGTTTGTGATGGCGGACAAGGCGGCTTTTGTCCTGAAAAGCACATGTATTTTCTTAATACCGATTATCTCTATCTGCGTTCTCACAAAGACCGCAATATGAAAGTTATCGGTGGTGACAGAATGTCGGTCAACCAAGATGCTTTATACAAAATCGTGGGTTGGGCCGGTAATCTGACCATGTCTAATGCTTCTTTACAGGGTGTTTTGATTAACGCATAGCGGCGTGGGGGCGGAGCGCTTTAATGCTCCGCCTTTTTTGATGCCTTAGGAGTTCTTTTTATTTAATTTTTCGGGAGTTATTTCTATGGATATGGATTTTGATATGTTTCAGCAGTTGTTGGACAGTGCTAAAAATAAGTCTGATAATACGGTGGCCGCGCGTTTTTATGATCGTTTGATAAAATCGGACAAGCTTGATGAAAACGGTTTGCCCGTGTTTGATACGGTTTGTTTTGTGGAAATCAGAATGCGCGATTGTCACGATGTGTTTGACCAGCCTGCCGATGCTGATAAAATTCAACGCTTTCCGACCGAATATAACCGCTATTTGCTGGCGAAAAAGCAAGTCGAAAAAGGAGCTCCTTTGGATCAATTTGCTTTTCTGACGGCCGCAGAAATCGAAACGCTTAAATTTCGTGGTATTTTTACGGTTGAGGCTTTGGCTGAGCTTGACGAGGAAAAAGCGCGGCTTATCGGTGTTTTATCCGAGCATAAGGCTGCAAAACTTTTTTTGCAGCAGGCAAAAGGGCACAAAGCTTTAATCGAAGCACAAAAACGCGAAGAGCGTTATCTGGCGGAAATTGATTTTCTTAAAAGCCAAATTGAAAAATTGCGCCGTTTGAATAATCGCGCAAAAAAATAACTTTTTTATTTTTTCGGAGGTGTTATGGCGACTATTTTGCAGATTTGTCAGGAAGCGGCCAGTTTGTTGGCGACGCAAGCGCCGCAGGGGCTTTTTGATTCAAACTCTCAGCAAGAGGCTATTTTTTTGAGTATTGCAAAGTCTACGCTGAACAGTCTTCAGCGTTATGGCAACTGGCAAGAGCTGACCAAAGAAGGTGAGCTTAGAACACAGCCGTCCAGACTGGTTTATTATATTCAGGACTTTTGCCCTGATTTCTATTGTTTGCTGAACAATACGGTTTATGTGAAAGATCATTCGGAAAAAGTTATCGGTGCGCTTTCGCCCGAGCAATATATGCGTGAGCGTTATTTTTCTTTTTCTGATATCGGCATAAAGTTCAAAATTCAGCAGGGGCGTTTTGTGTTTTTAACTGAGCCGCCCGCTGGTCTTAAAATCGTGTTTAATTATCGTTCGGCAAATGTTTGTTATGATCCGGAGCTTGAGCTTTATGGTAATCCGGAAAAAACAGAAATTACCAAAAATACCGATGTGCCGCTTTTTGATCCTTATTTGGTAAAGCTCGGCATTATTTGGCGCTGGTATAAACGCAACGGTATGCCTTATGAAGAAGAGTTTAACGAGTATCAAACCGAAGTGAAAAAAGCTTTTGCTTCAGGTTTGGCAACCAAGGATATTGCTTTGGCAGAAAATTGTCCGAAGGTGCTTAATGAGGGGGTGATTGTTTATGCAACGTCGAAAAGTTAATCGTCAAAATCGTTCCTTAAACTATACGCTGCCTTGTCCTATCGGTGGGTTAAATATGCGTGACAGCTTAGGCCAGATGAAGGAAAGCGACGCTATTGTTATGGATAATTATTTTCCGGGAGAGACCAAGGTTTCTTTGCGCAAAGGGTATGTGCGCTATGTGATTACCGGAAAGCCGGTTCATACCTTGGTAGAGCATAAGGCCGAAAGCGGATTAAACCGTTTTTTTGCTTTTTGCGATAATGAGCTGTGGGATATTACTTCTAAATCTTCTCCTGAAAAATTAGCGGATAATTTTACTAATGACAAGTGGCAGACGGTGCAATTTAAAAATCGTTTGTTTGCCGTTAACGGTGCCGATGCGCCTCAAACTTATGTGATTGAGGAAAATGGCGAAGGCGTTTGGAAAAATGCTGAATTTACCGGTGACGGTCTTATTCCGGCGTCTTTGGTAAATGTCACTTCTTCCAAACAGCGTTTGTGGTTTGTGGAAAAAAACAGCATGAAAGCTTGGTATTCCGAAAATGCGGCGGAAGTGCAAGGAAAATTGCTGTGTTTTGATATGTCGACGATAGCGCGTGATGGCGGGGCTTTGGTGGCGATTGCTTCTTGGACCCAAGATGGCGGGATGGGCATAGATGACTTGACCGTTTTTATTACCTCGGAAGGTGAGGCTTTGATTTACAGCGGGTCTAATCCTAATTCTGCCGAAGATTGGGAGCTGCGCGGGGTTTATCGGGTCGGGCGTCCAATTGGGTATCGTTGCATATTGCAATATCAGGGGGATGTGGTGCTGGTTTCGGTTGACGGTTATTTGCCGCTGTCAAAGGCTTTGCCGCTGAACAGTGCCAATAACTCTCAGATTTCTTTTTCGGATAAAATAAGAGGGTTGGTTTTGGAGCGGACGGCTTTGTCTCAGGACAAATTCGGGTGGCAGCCGTTTATTTATAATCGTGGCGGCTATGCTTTGTTTAATGTTCCGGTTAATCAGAGCTTTGAGCAGCATGTGGTTAATCTTAATACCGGTGCTTGGTGTCGCTTTACAAATATTCCGGCGCTTTGTTGGGGGCTTTATCAGAATCGGGCTTATTTCGGAATGCATGACGGAATTATGCTGTTTGATGAAAGTTATGCTGATGAGCTTAATCCTATCGAGGGGCATATTGAGCAGGCTTATTCTTCTCTCGGTATAGCCGCTATGAAAAAGCTGCAACTGCTTAATCCGCGTACAAAGGCCTTTAATCCCTTTGCTTTAACGCTTTATGCCAATGCTGATTTTGCTGATGATTCTCAGCCTTTTGTGGAGAATATCGGCAATGATTCAACAGATAGGACTTTTTGGAACGAGGCCAAATGGAGTTCTTTGTCAGTGCCTTCGGGGACCAAATGGGCGGTGCTCAAAGGGGTTATTCGCAGTCAATGGATAGGGACTTCGGCAACGGGGCTGAAATTCAGTCTTGTATTCAAAACAAAGACCAAAGGAAATGCTATTGAGTGGTATGGAACAGACTGTCGTTTTGAACAAGGTTCCGGTTTTCTTTGATATTTTTGGGGAGGCATATATGGAAATTATTCAAGATTCCTGCGGGCTGATTGCCCATTGGGTTTGTGCTTCTTTGGGCGAAAGTGATGTTTGGGTCGGCGAAAATTATACCATTGGTTTTGTGGAAGGCGGAAAGCTTGTCGGCGGGCTTATTTTTAATAATTATCGCCCCAATCATGATGTTTGGTGGACAATCTATACCAATGACAAGCGTTGGTGCTGTCGAAAAGTTTTACGCTTTATCTTTGATATGGCGTTTAATGTGTTGAAATGTCGAAGAATTAGCCTTTTGGTGAGCGTTTCAAACAAAGCCTGTCTGAATTTGGTAAAAAAGCTGGGCTTTAAAATTGAGGGGCGTCTTCGTGCTTTTCGTGAAAACGGCGAGGACGCTTTTGTTCTTTCTATCTTAAATTCTGAATCTTTATGGAGTTAATGTTATGAGTAAATCTATCGGAAAAATTTTGGGTGCAGGTGGGGCCAGTACTTCTTATAATCAAGCAGAAAATGATGCGCTTAATTATTTGAAAAATATTGATACTTCTCTGGCGGATAAAACTTATGATAATTTTGCGCAATATGGTTATGATCTTAGTCAGACGCTTAATAATCGTCCGGATTATATTTATTCGGTCGATGGATCTGATGAGGCGCGTCAGCGTATGGAAAATGCGGTTTATAATTCTTATGTTGACAAGCTGACGCCGCAATTTGAACAGCAGACTTCGGATTTGCAAACACGTTTGGCCAACCAAGGATTGTCGGTTGGGTCAGAGGCTTATCAACGTGCGATGTCTGATTTGCAAGATTCTCAAAATTCGGCGCTGAATCAGGCTGCTTATACGTCTGTTAATGCAGGCCAAAACTCGTTTTCAAATTCTTTGCGCGATGCGATTTCTTCTGCCGGATTTACCAATTCTGCTCGTCAGCTGCCGATTAATGAAATTTATTCTTTGATGAAAAATTCGCCCAGTGCTTATGAGAATAATATGAATATTTATTCGATTCAAAATCAGGCCGAAAATCGTATTAACCAGAACAAGGCCTATAATTCTCAGGCGCAATTTAATGCCGGTAATCAGTTGTTGGGAAATGCTGCCGGTGTCTTGTTTGGTTTGTTTTAATTCTTTTCGGGAGATGTATTATGCCGTTTGACAGTCAAGGAATTTTTTCACGAATTCATAACTGGGAAGATGATCGTCAGAATAATATTGAAATCGTGACTGATCATCATGATGAGGAAGATGATAATTTTGCATCCGGTCTTTCGCAATGTTTGTTGCGTGATGGGCGCGCGGCGATGGAAGCTAATTTTAATGCCGGAAATTTTCAGATTAAAAATCTTAAGGCCGGTTCTATCAGCTCAGATGCGGTGAATTTGATCCAACTGAATGATCAGATTGCTTCTTTGAAAAAGACTTTGCTGGCCAGTATTAACCAAGGTTTTAAAATCGGTGATATTAAGGCTTCGGTTAAAAATGCTAATCATGACAACTGGTTTTTGTGCAATGGTCAGGCTATCAGTCGTGTAACTTATGCTGATTTGTTTGCCCTTATCGGAACTAAGTTTGGAACGGGTGACGGAACATCAACTTTTAATCTGCCGGATTATAGAGGCAAGTTCTTGCGTGGTTTGGGAGGAGATTCCGCCAGTGATATTTATAAAACCCAAGCCGAAGGTTTGCCTAATATTGCAGGGCGTATTTGGACAGCAAGAAACAGTACTATTAATACATCGTTTGCTAATGGTGCTTTTTATATGGACACACAAAATGCTAATGGTAACGGAACGGGAGGTGATATGCCAACAGCTTATACTGTTTATATGGATGCATCACGTAGTTCTAAAATTTATGGTGCATCATCTCACGTTACGCCGATAAACCAAGCGGTGAACTACTTTATTAAAGTTAAAGAGGAGGCTTAAATATGACAGGTCGTATTTTACCTTATGCAAATATTATTGAGGTTCGACAGGGCGATAGTTTTACAATCAAGCTTAAAATTCATAAAGGGGAGAAAGATTTTGATTTGACTGGTGCAAGAGTTAATATGCAAGTGCGCAATATAGAAGGCAATGATTTGAAATTTGATTTGTCGGCAGAGCCGATTGATACTCAAAAAGGAGAGTTTGCGCTTTTGCTTTCGCCTGTGGAAACAAGTATTGATGTTGGGTCTTATAAAACGGATATTCAACTTTCGACCGCAGACGGGCAGATTAACACAATATTTCCTGCCGATGTTAATAAGGTGGCAATTTTTAGAATTACGGAGCAGGTGACTCATGAGTGATGTTATTAATGTTAATATTTCTGATGCTGCGGTTGAAATTTGTTGTCAAGATGGGGCTGTTTTTGATGTTCTATGGCAAGATGAGGTTAATCTCAATCTGGACTTAAATTTGATGTATATAAAGTCGGGGCAGGCTGAGATACAATCTTATGTTAATAATGTTTCTAAGCCGGAGATTGATGCTTATCTTAATACACAGGCAGAGCCGATAGTTGCAGATGTTTCTTCACGGATTGTGACGCCGCTGATTGATAACTATGTAACGGAAACAAGCAAGCCTGAGCTTGATGCTTTTGTGGAAGCTAAAAAGCCGGAACTTCAGGCTTATGTCTCTTCTGCTCAGGAGCAAGCAAATTTGGCAACGGAACAAGCTGAAACAGCTGTTGCGGCAAAAAATGAGTCGGCTTCTTTGGCAGAGAATGCGCAGGCTTCAGCCTCGGCGGCGGAACAAAGCTCTTTATCTGCAGCTGCGGCACAAAATAATGCAGCTGCCAGTGCAGCTCAGGCTCAAGAATTTGCAGAGCAAGCATCAAGTGCTTCGGGCGGAAAGGCTAATGTTGATTTAGATAATTTATCTTCTGTTGGAATAGCTAAATTTAATGCTAAGCAAAACACGATAACCGGTGCGGCAACAACGATTGCTTCTGCAAATTTGACAGCAAATAGGGCTCTGATTTCAAATGGCAGTGGAAAAGTTGCCGTTTCGGCTGTTACTAGCACTGAACTAGGTTATTTGGACGGTGTGACAAGTGCTATTCAAACACAGTTGAACTCAAAGCAGGCTGCCGGATCTTATGCAAACACTAGTTTGAGCAATATCTCTACGAGTGGATTATCCAGCAAATATTTTTATATTGGAAAATTGCTTGTTCAGTGGGGAATTGCAGGCAGAACTCAACAAGGCGGAACTGTGTGGGTGGGATTTCCGAAGCCATTTGCCAATACAGCTTATGGTGTCTCTCTGGTTGGAAAACCTGATGATTCAGAAAATTGGACCAATAGGGTAATGACAGTTAATAAAACTTTATCAACAACCGGTTTTACTATCACTAATAATGGTTGGTCAGACGCTTATAATGGCATGACTGCATTGTGGATTGCCGTCGGACAAGGAGTTTAACAAAATGCAAATAAATGATATTTTTACAATAGAACAATACGATGAAGCTTATGCCTTTATTTGTAAAAATCAAGGAACTAAGATTGTTGATCTTGGTAATGGACAATATAGTATTGTTGAAATACCTCAGCCAACACTAGATGAACTCAAAGCCTTAAAGCGAGCTGAAATAAATCAAGCTCGTGATAACGCTGAACAAGGCGGCTTTGAGTATCTTGGAAAAACTTTTGACAGCGACCAAGTGTCCTGTATAAGAATGTCCTCAGCAGCACAGGCGATGCAGTATGCTGATGATACCGTCACGATAACTTGGACAACGCAGGACAACAGCACAATAGACTTGAACAAATCTCAGCTCATGGGACTTGTCGTGGCTTTGGCTCAATGGTCTAATACTTGCCATCAAAAGGCAACGGCTCTCAAAGCACAGATTGATGCCTGTGACAGCAAAGAAGCACTGGATAAAGTTAAGTGGGAGTAAATGCTTATGGATTGGGAAGCTGTCGGCATTATCTTATCCTTATGCGGTGTGTTGTTTAATTTTATCCGTTTTGGAAAATGGCAAGGCATTATTGAAACCAAAGTTGCAGCTTTGGAACGTGATTCTTCAATTACGCTCACAAAGTTTGATGTGCTTAATAAAGCTTTGCGTGAAAATAATGAGATTTTAACCGAACTAAAAGTCAAAATAGAGCTTATGCTCGAAAAAAAAGGAAGGTAAAACATGGTGGCACGTGGTATTCGAAATAATAACCCCGGAAACATAAGACATGGGGAAAAGTGGGAAGGGCTATCAGATAAGCAAACTGATAGCTCTTTTTGTATCTTTGTTTCTCCGGAATATGGAATCAGGGCGCTGGCAAAGGTGTTGCTGACTTATTATAAAAAATATCAGCTGAATACGGTCAAAAAAATTATCAGCCGTTATGCGCCACCTAATGAAAATGAGACCGAATCTTATATTAAATCGGTGGCTAATCAACTTGGTGTTGCATCCGATGAGGTGATTGATCTGTCGTCTGTTGCGGTTCTTGCGGTTTTATTACGTGCCATTATTCGACATGAAAATGGTGAGCAGCCTTATTCTGATGAACAAATATTAAAAGGTATTCATTTGGCGGGAGTAAAATAAATGATTTGGCAGATTGTATTTAGTATTTTAATTGTGGCGATAAGCTCTTTTTTGTGGCGTGTCCGTGGTGGACTCGATATTTGGAAAGGGGGCAATGTTCCGATGAATAAAATTTGGTATGCCGTGGCTTTCGCGATTTATGCCGGATTTTATTTTGGTTTTTCAGTTCAAAATATCCTTATAGCCTTTATTGCGTGTTATACGTCTTATCAGCTTTACGGCTGGGGAAAATATATCGGAGCTTTAACTTCCGGTAATCTTGATAAGCAAGAAAAGGAATGTGAGCTTATTGATGATTTGCTTGATAATTGCCACGTTACTTTCAAAGGTAAAGTTGTTTATTTGTGGGACTATCCAAAACTATACGGATTTATCGGAACGTGCCTTACCGGATTTATTATCACTTTCTTGTGGGGATTATTCCTTGCCGATTTAATAGTTATGATTTCAGGTATTGGAATGGGGTTGTGTTATTATTTGGGGGCTTTTTTAAGTCAATATAAAGATGACGGTAAATCCGGCTGGAACTGGGGAGAATGGATTTTTGGTGCTTATATCGGTGCGATTTTTGCAAGGAGTCTGTTATGGTAAAAAAACTAACAAAGCACAAATGGAAGATTATTTGCTTGGCGGCAATCGTGGTGGCGATTGTCGCTTTTTTTAAGCCCGAATGTGCTGAAAATGTGGCTCGGGCTTTTTTGCTCATTATAGCGGGGGTGTGATGAAATATGCGTTGGTTGTTGTTCTTTTTATTTCTTCTTTGCTTGGAGCTTATTTTCTTGGTCGCAGTCATAGCGAGCTAAAAATTGTTAAAGAACAAGTCGAGGTGGTGAAATATGTGGAAAAGAAAAAAGCGGCAATTTATTCTCAGCCTAATGCTTCTCGTGGTGAGCTGCTTGGCCTCATGCGCGATGGAATCTTGTAATCTCTCTACAGTTTATCCGGTGGGCGGAAAAGAGGTTGCAAAAGAGCTTGAGAATCTGCCTTATCAAGGTTATGAACATTTTTGGGAGTGGTTGGCGCGGATTAATAAACTGCGTCAGGAACTCTCATCTTTTTGATTTTTCGTTATATTTCAAAAAAATCAAAAATTAATGCAAAAATTATAAATTTTTTTCTTGACCTTAGCAAAAAAATTTGTATATATATTCCTTGTTGAGTGACCGTGAGGTGAAGTTATTAACGAGCTTCTTTGGGTCTAGATGGATTGGCCGGTTGGCAGAATGGTTATGCAGAGGACTGCAAATCCTTTGATATCGGTTCAATTCCGGTACCGGCCTCCAGTTATTATTCCGACTTAGCTCAGCGGTAGAGCAATCGGCTGTTAACCGATTGGTCGTTGGTTCGATCCCAACAGTCGGAGCCATACAAAGACCTTTCTTCGGAAAGGTCTTTTTTTTGTTAGGGGGAAAAGGAGGAGCTTATGAAGGTTGCTATCGGTGCCGATCACGGCGGTTTTGACGCCAAAGAAAAACTCGTTACTTATCTTAAAAATAAAGGCTATGCTGTTGCCGATATGGGAACAAATTCTTCCGAATCGGTTGATTATCCAGACTTTGCCGAGAAAGTTTGTCAGGAAATTTTGCAACAAAAAGCTGATTTCGGTGTTTTGATTTGCGGTACGGGAATCGGTATTTCTATTGCGGCTAATCGTCATGTCGGAATTCGTGCTGCGCTGCTTTATAATGATGAAACGGCAGCTTTGGCTCGTCAGCATAATAATGCCAATATTGCTGTCTTTGGCGGGCGGATGATGTCTGTTGAAGATATGGAAAAGCGCCTTGATATCTTTCTTAATACCGGATTTGAAGGCGGACGTCACCTTCGTCGAATCGAAAAAATTGATGTTTACGGAGGGTGTTCAAATGTTGGACTTTAATCAGAATCTGCAAAGTGAAGATCCCGAGATTGCTGCCGCCATTGCCGAAGAAGGCGAACGCGAGCGCTTGCAAATTGAGTTGATTGCTTCCGAAAATATTGTTTCTCCGGCCGTTATGGAAGCGCAAGGTTCTCTTCTGACCAATAAATATGCCGAAGGTTATCCTTCTAAACGCTATTATGGCGGTTGTGAATTTGTGGATAAAGTCGAAACCTTAGCCATTGAACGAGCAAAGGCTTTGTTTAACGCACGTTTTGTTAATGTGCAGCCTCATTCCGGTTCACAGGCTAACACCGCGGTTTATCTTGCTTTGTTACAACCCAATGATGTGCTTATGGGAATGTCGCTTGATGCCGGCGGACATTTAACTCACGGAGCAAAAGTTTCGCTTTCCGGTAAGTGGTTTCAATCGGTACAGTATGGTGTTTGTGCCGACAGTGGTTTGATTGATTATGATCAAGTTGAAACTTTGGTCTTTGCTCATCGGCCAAAGCTAATTATTGCCGGTGGGTCAGCTTATCCGCGGCAGATTGATTTTGCGCGGTTTCGTGAGATTGCCGATAAAGTTGGGGCTTATTTGATGGTCGATATGGCTCATTTTGCCGGATTGGTGGCCGGTGGGGTTCATCCGAATCCATTGCTTTGGGCTGATGTGGTTACCACAACGACGCACAAAACTTTGCGTGGGCCGCGCGGTGGTATGATTTTGACTAACCGTGATGATATTGCAAAAAAAATTGACTCTGCTATTTTCCCCGGAGCACAAGGTGGGCCGTTGATGCATGTGATTGCGGCTAAAGCGGTTTGCTTCAAAGAAGCTCTGTCGCAAGAGTTTAAGGCTTATGCCGCGCAGGTGGTTAAAAATGCTCAAGTTTTAGCTGACACTTTAAAATCACGAGGAATAAATTTGGTTTCCAGCGGAACGGATACGCATTTGTTGTTGGTTGATTTGCGTTCCAAAGGTTTGACCGGTGATGTTGTGGCACAAACTTTGGAAGCTGCGCATATGACTTGTAATAAAAACGCTATTCCGAATGATCCGATGCCGCCGAAAGTCACGTCCGGAATTCGGCTCGGAACACCGGCTGCAACCACGCGAGGCTTTAAGGAAGCGGAGTTTAAAAAAGTCGGAAATTGGATTGCCGATGTTATTGAGGCTATGGCGCAGGGCAGGGGTGATGAGGTTGTTCCCAAAGTTCGGGAACAGGTTGAAGCTCTGTGTAAGCAGTTTTGGTTCTATTAAAAAGAAAAAGCGTTGTTCTTTCGAACAACGCTTTTTTTATGCCTTTAGCCCCAGCAGTCGTCTTCATCAAAGTCATTATTTTTTAGCTTCAAGCCTTTGTTTCGTTGTTTGATGTATATGAATTTTCTTTCCTAGAATATTTTTTTATATGAATCTTGTTACATTGTTAAACATTTTATTTCAGGTTATAGTTTGCTTATGAAAGAAAATATTAAAAAATATTTGGGGCTGAAAGTGCGCTCTTTGCGCGAGAATGCTCATCTTACCCAAGAAGATTTAGCGGCGGTTTGTGAAGTGAGCTGGCGCACAATCTCTAATTTGGAGCGCGGTTTGGTGGTGCCGGATTTGATTATGCTTTGCCGGATTGCCGAATGTTTTGATGTGGGGCTTGATGACCTGCTGGATATTAAAATTTCGCGCCGAAAAACGCTTGCTCGTGTTGCCGAAGAAAACCTGTTGATTGAGCGTATTCGCTTGATTGATGATAAGCTTCTTGATTATATTTCCGAGCAGGTTGATGTGGCTGTGCGCCATTTTGGATAATTTTATTTCTTCTTTATTTTCTTGAATTTTTTACTATACAATTTTTATAATTTGTGTATTATATCTTTCATGTTTTGCAACTTATAGGAATTTTGTTTCATATACCGAGGCGGCATGAGGATTGGGGATAAGCTTATTTTAATAAGACGGATTTTTTGCTTTTTGGAAACGGCGAAAGAAGGGGCCGTTTCAAAGGCTGCGCTTAAAAACGGTCTTAAACAATCTAATATGTCGGCGGCAATTCGCGAATTGGAAGAAAAAACGCAATGCCGTTTGTTAACTCGTACCTCTCGCGGAATGGTGATGACTGATGCCGGTAAAAAGGTTTATGAAATTGCTTGCAATATTGATAAAGCCGTTGCCGATGTCGATGAGTTTTCTTTAGCTAAAGCAACGCTTTCAGGTTCAATTCGGTTGTGGACGAGCGATGCTTTAGCGGCGGCTTATCTTTCTTATTGTTTGCCGGGGTTTTATGATCTTTATCCCGATGTGCATATTGATATTGTGACCTCTATTGAGGCGCCGAAAGTTTTGTATGAGGTAGATTTAGCCCTCGTGTTTGAAGAGCCGAGGCAGTCTTCGGCGGTTGTGTTAATGAAGCATAATCTGAAATTTGGGTTATTTGCCTCGATGGATTATCTTTCGCGAAACGGTTATCCTAAAGACCTTAAAGATTTGCAAGAAAATCATAAGCTTTGTGTGCGAGATAATTTTTCTTCCGTTTGGGAAAAGTGGAAAAATCTGCAAGATGGCAGCAAGCATATCGTGGCTTCAACAAACTCTTCTTCCATGCTGATGCATTTGACGCGTGATGGTATTGGAATTGCGCTTCATCCGATGAGTATCGGGTTAAAAGAGCAAAACTTGGTGCATTTGGACAAGCTTAAATTTTCTCTTTCTCATCCGTTTTGGATTATTTCTCACGTTGATGCAAAAGATCAGCCAAAAATTAGAGCGCTGATTAATTATATTAAGGAAGCAACCGCGCAATTATAAAATCAATGACTTTTAACGGCAGTTCTTCTTCGGTTTTGCTTAATAACCAGATTTTGCGCTTTAGTTCTCCCGAAAGTTCAATCTCAATAAAATTTGTTTCTCCGTGCGGGGCTTGACCGCTGATGATAATATCTGCTTGATTGCGGCGGGGAGACAAAATGATTTCGGCCTCATTAAACGCGGCAAAAAATTTTTCAAAGTCAGAAAATTCCAGCTCCGGCGCTAGGAAAATTTTTATTTGTTTGTGAGGTGTTTTTTCGGCTGTTTCTGCTTTTTCCAGTTCTTGTTCTATTTGTTCGGCCAGAGCGCAGACTTTGCTTCCTAAGGCGGTTGGGGTGACGCCTTTGGTGGTGCGGTTGAGCAATTTTCCTCCGATAATTTCTTCAAAGTCGGAAATCAGGCGGCTCAAGTTTGATGGCTTGATGCCGTTTTTTTCGGCAGCAGTATTAATGCTTCCGTGTTTAACCGTGCTGTTTAGTGCCAGCAGATATTTTATTATGGCCAGTTGTTTTTTTAATGACATTTTTCAAAATCTCTTAAATTAGTGACTCAAAATATATATCACTATTATTAAAGTAGTATATTCTCTGCGCAGGCCTGTCAAGTGTATAATTTACTTATGAGTAATGATAAATTTGACATAGCTTTGGTGCATAGTGAGGCGGATTTTGAGGCAATGAAAAAAATCCGGCGTGCCGTTTTTGTTGAAGAAGGGCATATTCCTGAAGAGATGGAATTTGACGGTAATGATTATTGCGCAGCTCATGTCTTGGCAAAGGTGAATGGTGAGCCGCAAGGTACGATGCGTATTCGCTTTTTTTCTGATTTTGTGAAGTTTGAGCGGATGGCGGTAATGCCCGAGTTTCGCAAGACAGATATGGCCGATAAAATCATGAAATATGGTTTTGATTATGCTACCGCTAAAGGTTATGAACAAGTTTATGGTATTTGTAAAGAAGAGCTGTTACATCGCTGGGAGAAAAACGGTTATATCCGTATTCCCAATGCACCGCTGATTGAACAAAACGGAATGACGCTTATTCCGATTATGCGGCAGCTGCCTAAAAACGAGTATTCTTTGTCTTTGCAATCAAATCTTTCTCTCCTTAATCTGCCCGAAGGGGAATGGCCGCAGATGGACGCTATTCGTCTGCGTGAGGAAAATGAAAAAGCTTATCTTAATTTTATTTTGCAAAAGTTCAAAAAAAAGCGCGATTAAGGCCTTGTTGGGTATAGCTTGATTTCAGTCGTTGACGGACGCTTTCGAATAAGCTAAAAAGAAAGCGTTTTCTTTTTGTTTTTAATTTTGGATATGACTATGGAAAAGCTAAAAGATTTATTTACAAATCATTATATTTTGCCTGAAAGTGTTTTGTGGGCGATTTTCGGCGTTGCCGTTATTGTCCTTTTGCTTTGGGACTTGTTGTTTTTTAATCGCAAAAATGAAGTTCCGAATTTTATGCATACCTTGATTTTGTGCATTGTTTACATTCTGGCTGCTTGTGTGTTCGGTGTGTTTGTGATGTATGAAGAAGGGTTTGATAAGGGCTTGCTGTTCTTTACCGGATTTTTGGTTGAGAAAAGTTTGTCTTTGGATAATATTTTTATTATCTCGGTTGTCTTTACCAGCTTGAATGTTCCGAGAATGTATCAGCATCGTGTGTTGTTCTGGGGTATTCTCGGAGCGCTCGTGATGCGTGCGCTGCTCATCGGTTTGGGCGGAGCGTTGATTTCGCACTTCCACTGGGTGCTTTATATCTTTTCGGCGTTTCTTATCTATACCGGCGGAAAAATGCTTATTTCAAAAGAGCATGAGCAGAAGCCATTTGAAGAAACACGTATGTTTAAGTTTATTAATAAATATTTTCATGTGACCAGCAAGCTGCATGGTGAGCATTTCTTTGTTAAGCAAAACGGCAAGCATTATATTACGCCGCTGTTTTTTGCCTTGTTGACAATTGAAACCATGGATGTGATTTTTGCTTTGGACAGTATTCCGGCCATCTTCTTAATCACTGATGATATTTTTATTGTTTATACAAGTAATATCTTTGCGATTTTGGGGTTGCGTGCGCTTTACTTTTTGCTCGAAGCTGCGGTCAACAAATTTACTTATCTTAAACCGGCATTATCAATTATCTTAATCTTTATCGGACTTAAGATATTTGCGCCTTATTTCGGCTTTAAGCTTGAGGCATGGCATTCACTGAGTGTGACATTTACACTCTTGTTCAGTGCGATTGTTTTGTCTTTGGTTAAGCCGCAAGCCGCCGCTCAAAAGTAAGCTTGTTTATGAAGAAAAATCCGCTTGGCGATTGCTGAGCGGATTTTTTTGTTTTTTAAAGAATAGGTTGGAAGTTAATTTTTATATTATTCGGTGCGGAAGAAAGTTTTTGTTGCCAGTTTGATATTTCTTCCGGTGTTTGGGATAATAACATTCCTTGTGGTGCATATATTGTGATTTGGTTTAAGCCATTTTCATCTTTATCAAGAAGGCCGAGCCAGAGGTTGTTATCTTGAAGATAAAAGCAAGTTTTTTCTTTCGTTTCTTCTTCCAAGGGGCTGTAAGTCAAAAATATTTTGTTTTTATCAGAATAATCATTGCGGATGGCCATTTGCTTTTCCAGCATTTTGATTTGTTCTGCGGAGAGTTTGTTCTCTAATATATATCTTAACATATAGCTCTCAAGCGGGGCGGCATAGCCGGTTTGAGTTAATTGGTAATAATCTTGAAGAGTGGCGCCTTCACCGTACAACTCGTTTAGGAGGGCGTTGATATATTCCATATATTTTTGATTAAGGCATTGCTTGTCGGTTTTGCAGATGTTTCTTTGGCTTGTCCAGTCTTCGATAGTTTTTTTCGCTATTTTGCTGTTTGGTTGGAGCTTTTTAACTTCTAATTCGGCAAGGCTTAAGGTTTTGTCTTGGCAGATGGTGGCTTCGGCATAGGTGTTGCGTTCGTTGCGGCAATCAAAGCCGGTCGGATAGGCGAGGGGAAGTGCGGCATTTTCATATTTGCCATCAAAGCTCGCACCCTTTTGACATAAGGTTTCGCAGTTTTTGCTGGTTATGGTGATTTGCCCATTGCCGCTGTGGGTGATGTCAATTTGGCAGGCGCCGCGGCTGTTTATGGAATTTTCTCTTATGATTTGAGCTTTTTCGTTGGTGATGAGTTCCATTTTTCCGCTGAGGGCGCAGCTTTTGTTGCCCCAAATGGTTTGGAGGTCAACATTGCAAGAAGCATAGTTACAATTTTTTATTTGCAGTAGGCCGTCGTTTAGCGGATTATAGCGATCAAAATACCATGTGCCTTCAAAGCTAAAAGGTTCAGCGGCGATGGCTGATGAACTTAAGGCTAAGGCGATTATGGTTTTGATAGATGTTTTGCGCATTTGTTATTCCTTATATGATATTTTAATATTATGCGCTTTTTTGCGGAATGCAATGTTCTTTTCATAGCTTGTTATTAAAAAAACTTGACAAAAGACAAAAAGTGATTAAAGTGTGTTGTACAAAATTATTATTAACATTAAAATTATATCATTATGGAAATGAAAATTATTATTATCTGCGGAATTTTGGTTCTTGCAGCAATTCTACTTGGTTTGTTACGTTTTGGGTGGTTGAGGAAATGTTATGATAAAGCGCGAGCGGAAAAGAAAGATGTTCTTGAACGCGAACTGATGGCTCGTGCTGATAATTTACTCAAAACTTATAGCAAAGCAAGGTCTGCAACATGGAAAATCATGGGTATTGCTGTTGCGGTGATTGCGATTTTAGGCACTGCCGTTTGGGGATTTAATCGTATTGCCCAAGCCCCAAAAGCTGAAAAAGAACAGGCAAAGGTGGAAGAACAAGTTAAGCCTGAAACGGAAGTTTCTTTATCTTTGTTTGGTTGGTTTACCAGTCGTTTCAGCTATGATAAAGCGCTTGCGTATCATACCGAAAAGGTTTATTCGGCAAAGGAAAAGGCTCTTGCCAAATATAAAGAAGGTGAGAAGATATTGCAATCTGCGCAAGAGCAGGGTAATGCAAAGGCAGAATTTATTGCAATAACTAAGTTGGTTAAAACAAAGCTTGATCTTGATGAAGCCGAGAAAAATGTTAAAGAAATACCTATGTTTTATGCAAAATGGGAGAATAATTCTATTTTGAATTGTGTGAATATCATTTTGTTTTTATATGGAATTTTGGTGCTATTTGCCATTAAATTTTCTGAGCATGAAGGGTTTCTAGTATTGGTTTGTGTTGTTGGTGCGCTCATGTATATCGGAGCTTTTATGATCTTATTGTTTTGCATTGATTTGACTTTTCAAATCATTACATGGAGAACTTTTCTTCTGATACTTCTTTTGGTGACAGATATTTATTTGCAGCTAAAAGTTAAGTGGGAAAATCTTCTATAAGAAAAAAGCGTTGTTCTTAACGAACAACGCTTTTTTTGATTAGGATATTGCAATCATGAGGCCAATGGCGACTACTGCGATTGCAAATAATTGCAGCAGAAACTTGACAAGGGTTTTGTCATGTTCGGCTTCCGATTCCGGTGTTTTCAGAAGTATCGGCATTTTGCTGTCTACGCCATACAACTGTATTGCCGTACCGGCAATCTTTTTTTCTTCATCACCTTCCACTTTGCGGATGACAATGCCTTTGCGGCGGTTTTTTTCAAGCTTTTTATCAAGCTGTTGCGCGCATTTGTATATCAGATACAAAGCGGCGCTGATGATGATTAAGAAGAGTAGTGCTTTCATGCGCGGAATAATTTTATGAGATAAGACAATAAATTTTGAGACTTTTTCGTGGCCATTTGTTGGGTTATCATTCTTGACTGCTTTTTTGCCATGGCTTCATTTTCCGCCATATCGGGATTCCAATAGCGGAATTCGCGGTCGCGGGTGATAATCGCCAGTTCGTAAGGAGAAAAAGCTTGTCCCCAGTGGCGAAAGACATCTGGTGAAAAAACGAATGTTCCTGTCGGTGCGCCGACGGCCGGATCATAAGAACTGTAATTGTTGCAATTTTCCATAGAAAAAACCTTTAACCCATAAGTTAGGTTAAGCGGTTCGCCATGGTCAAGGTACTCTTTTTGCAATTCTTTGATGTCTTTATTTGCCTCTTCTAACATGGCTTTGGCAATGTTGTAAGACAAATCTGTAAAGCCGGCAAATAAGGTGCAAGTTGAAATATTTTCACAATTGCCTTGGTAGTAGAAATAGGCTTTAATTGGTTTTTCTTGCATCTTTTGGTCAAGTTCATCGCAGATTTTTGTGTCTTTTCCTTCAATGCCGACATTCAGCCACTGGGCGTATCCGTTAAAATAGCGTTGTAGATTGCCTAATGTTGCAAGACCAAGGCTTTCTTCAATATGGCAGTAGTTACCGGCCGCGTAAAGGCTATTTTGTATCGGCATGGCAAGCTCATATTCGTTTGTTTCAAGATTGATAACAAAGCGCCCGTTTTCTTCTAAATAAGGGTATTTTTCAAGCAATTGTTGCAGATATTTATCATCGGGAAACATGGTTAACAGTTTATCCAATGAGGCCCAAGATATATTTTTTCCGTAACAATTATGTTTAGTACTCCATAAGTTTTTTCCAATTTGGAACATGATGATGTCTTTGGTCGGAACAACTTCTCGTCTACCGCTGGAATAATAACGGATGAGCGTGTCACTCATTACGGCGTCTGTGGGAAAATCCTCAACTTTGAAAAAGTCATTTATTCCGTAGTGCTGTGGATCAAAAACAAAGTTTTCTCTTTGTTTAAGACCCCATACTCGTTCTTCAAATACTAAATGCTCATCCTTTGTTTTGGCAACATCCTCAAAGGGATTTGCACTCAGTAGAGCAGGTAATAATTTTTCCATAATACATGTATTTAGTTTATAATAATATTAATTGCGCGATGACGTTAGCACAAAAAGTTATTTTCGTCAATAGTGTTTTTTTGTGTCAAAAAAATATTTTTTTGTCTTGACAAATTTGCTGTAATGGTGTATTCGTCTTTTTGATTTTTGTATTATTTATTCATTTTATTATTAATTCAAAATTTTTTATTCTTATGGAAATGGAAAGTTTATCTTTGAACGCAGGGATTGCCATGGCAATTGCTGTCGGTGTTTTGTTTATTGCCGTTATTGTTTTGGCTGTCGTAGCTTTTCGGAATTGGAAAGCTTTGATGGAAACCGTTGGACAGGTATCTGAGAATATCAAAGAGCTTCAAGGTACAACGGCGGAAACCAATGATGCTTTGAAGAAAACCAACGAAGATTTGCAGGCGGTGACTGACGAAGTGCATCAGAATGATGAACGTTGGCTTGAACATCAACGGAATATGATGTTTACTAGACACCAGGTCTTTTTATCTGAAATGGATGCTCGTCTTTCCGAAATGGTTGAGGAAACGAAAATCAACGGTGCGCGCGGCGTGCTTGATGAAAAAGATGTGGCCCGCGTTGAAAGCGGTTATAAGTCAGCCTTGGCAGTGATCCGAAATTTGTTGAAAGCTTAACCCTTAAATTTTGTGCCTTATGGATATGACAAAGAAAACATTGTTGGTAGCGGCAGTTGTTTTTATTGCAATTGTCTTGCTTTTCACCTGTTGGCAAGTTTTGCTGGTTTTGGCCTTTATCGGTTTGGCTTGGCTTTTGGTTGACCTTGGCCCTGAGAAGTCTTTAGCTTGGCTGAAAGAAGCTTTTGTTGATGTTTTTACCTATGGTAAAACAAAAGTCAAAGAAGCGGCAAAAAATGATGTTCAGGAAGAGTTGGAAATTCATGATGCTGTGATTAAGCCGCTTGAGAACGGAACTTATGAGCTGAGCGTCTTTACCGAAAGAGGTAAGTTGACCCTTGAACCGCGTAAGTTCAATGTGATTCCCGAGGTTTTAAACAAAGGAAACAAAGTGATCTATCGTGAGGTTACAACCTGGGAAGATGCTCGTATTAAGAAACGTATTACGATTTCGGCTGTTGGCAAAGATGGAGAGGAACGTGTGTTCCGAATCGTTACAGATTAAACTTTATTAAACAAAAGCGTTGTTCGGAAAGAGCAACGCTTTTTTTGTTTCTATATTGCTTCTTTGACGGCGTTATATGCGTCAGTGAGCTTATTGGCATTCGGTCCGCCTGCCTGAGCCATGTCTGGTCTGCCGCCGCCGCCGGCTCCGCCGACCGCTTGAGAGGCTAACTTAACCAAATCAATCGCTGAATATTTGTTGGTTAAATCCGGTGTGACGCCGACAACAATTGAAGCCTTGCTGTCTTTATCTGTTCCCAAAACAACAATTCCCGAACCCAAGCTCTTATTAATCTCATCAATAAAGGCCTTTAATTCCTTCGGATGGACGTTCGGAATGGTTCTTGCAACAAATTTTATGCCATTAACCGTTTCAATCTTATCTTGATTGTCCGTGGCTTTAGCATTGGCAAAAGCTTTTTTGAGGTTGAAGATATCGGCTTCAAGTTTTTTCTTGTCTTCAAGAAGCTGTTTGATCCTTTCTTCCAATGTGTTGGTGTCTGACTTCAAAATCTGTCCGACGGCGTGGAGTTTGTCTTCCATGTGTTGGACATACTCTTCTGCACCGCGGCCGGTGACGCATTCAATACGTCTTACGCCTGCAGCAACTGCACTCTCGGACACAATGTTAAAGTATCCAATCTCTCCGGTGTTGCTGACGTGGGTACCACCGCAAAGCTCACGAGAGAAGGTGCCGTTTTCATCGCCCATGGAGACGACGCGGACTTCATCACCATATTTTTCACCAAACAAAGCCATGGCGCCTGCTTTGATTGCTTCTTCCTGCGTCATCAAAACCGTGGTGACTTTATAATTTTTACGAATGGCCTGATTAACAATGTTTTCAACTTGTCTTAATTCTTCGGCCGTGATCTGTTTGTGGTGCGAAATATCAAAGCGCATTCTGTCCGGTGTAACCAATGAGCCTTTTTGAGTGACGTGTTCGCCCAAAACTTCTCTCAAAGCCTTATGTGCCAAGTGGGTGACTGAGTGGTTGGCGCAGATGTCTTTGCGGCGTTCTTCCTGAACTTGGAAAGTTAAGGTATCACCGACTTTAACCGAACCTTTTAATAATTTGCAGCAATGAACCGAAACACCGTCCAGCTTGTGTTTGGTATCTGTTACCTGAATGGTGGTGTCTTGATTTTGCAACAGACCGGTATCACCAACCTGACCACCCATTTCGGCATAAAACGGTGTCTGATTGGCAACAAGGTAAAATTCGCCGCCGGAGACCATATTTATCATTTGATTGTCTTTGACCAAGGCGGTGACTTGAGCGTCGGCTTTCAATGTATTATAACCTAAAAATTCGGTAGCGCCGACTTTTTCTTGAACATCAAACCAAACCTTTTCCGTGCCGGCATCGCCTGAACCTGCCCAGTTCTTTCTTGCTTCCTCACGTTGTTTTTCCATGGCGGCGTCAAAGCCTTTGGTATCAACATTGATACCTTTGGTGCGCAAAGCGTCTTGGGTTAAGTCAAGCGGGAAACCGTAAGTGTCATAAAGCTTGAAAGCTGTTTCTCCGGCCAAGGTATCGCCTTCTTTTAATTCGGCAGAAGCCTCATCCAGCAAGCGAATGCCTTTATCCAAGGTGCGTAAGAAACGGGTTTCTTCAGCCTTAATGGTTTCGGTAATCAGAGCTTCGGCACGGTATAATTCAGGATAAGCTTCGCCCATTTCTCTTTGCAGAGACGGAAGTAATTTATACATCATCGGTTCTTTAACGCCGAGCATATAAGCGTGTCTCATCGCTCTTCTCATAATGCGGCGCAAAACATAGCCGCGGCCTTCATTCGAGGGCAGAACGCCGTCGGCAATCAAGAAAGCGGTTGAACGCAAGTGGTCGGCCAAGACATTAAATGATGCTTTGAACGGTCCTTCAGGGTCTTCCTTCGGAGCGAGTTTTGAAATGTCGTTAATCAAATTGCGGAACAAGTCAATTTCATAATTGGAGTGAACGCCTTGCAAAATGGCCGAAATACGCTCCAAGCCCATGCCGGTATCAATGCATTTTTTCTTTAAGGGAATTCTGCTGCCGTCGGGCAAGTCTTCAAACTGGTCAAACACCAAGTTCCAAATTTCTATCCAACGGTCGCCGTCTTCTTCCGGTGTTCCCGGTAAACCGCCCCAAACCTCGGGGCCGTGGTCATAGAAAATCTCAGAGCAGGGGCCGCAAGGACCGGTATCGCCCATTTGCCAGAAATTGTCTTTGGTGGCAATGCGGATGATTCTGTCATCAGGCAAGCCTGAAACTTTTTTCCAGATATTCCACGCTTCATCATCATTATGATATACGGTGACTGCTAAGCGATCTTTTGGTAAATCAAACTCTTTGGTAACCAATTCCCAAGCCCAATTAATGGCGTCATCTTTGAAGTAATCACCAAACGAAAAGTTGCCCAGCATTTCAAAAAATGTGTGGTGTCTGACGGTATATCCGACGTTGTCCAGATCGTTGTGCTTTCCTCCGGCTCGAACCGATTTTTGGGAAGTGGCGGCTCGGGTGTAGTCACGTGTTTCGTTGCCGGTGAAAATGTTTTTGAACTGAACCATGCCTGAGTTGGTGAACATCAGGGTCGGGTCATTGTCCGGTACAAGTGATGATGACGGAATGATTTTGTGTCCGTGTTTTTCAAAGAAGTCCAGATAGGTTCTTCTTATGTCTTTTAATGTGACTGTCATTGTTTTTTTACTTCCCAAAAATTTATTGTTATTAAACCTTTCATTTAATAAGCTAATTTTTATTTTGAGTCAATAAAAAAGAGAAGGTTTGGTGTTCTTTCCTTCTCTTTGTTTTAAAAGATTTTTTTACATATAAACCGTGGCGGATAAGCCATGTTCGTTGACCAATGCCAAATTTACAAATGCCATGTAGAGAATGAAGGCAAATGTGGCGTAATTAAGCTTGCCAGATGTGGGGTCTCCGGTTTTGTAGGTGAGAATGGTGCGGAAGGCTAAAATCGTGTAGGGCACGATAATGACTAAGCCCCAGCCGAGAAGCTGCTGTTGAAAAACAGTATAACACCATAAAAACTGCAAAACCATGTGGCTGATGAACGGATAATTGTATTTGGGAAATTCTAGTGAATCAAGCCGCAGAATGATTATGATAAAAGAAGCACCGAGCAAAATATCGTATATCATCCAAAATATTGGGAAAAAGGCAGCTCCGGGAACGATAAACGGGTGGTAAACAAATTCAAACCAGTTATTGATGCCGTTCATGATAAACATTTTGGAATAAAAAAATACTAATCCGGTGAAGGAAAGAATATAGGCTATCATGATATATTTTTTTGTGTCGGTGATTTTTTTGACCATGGCGAAATGTCCTTTATCATTGTTTCTGATATTTAAGATATTCTTCCTCACGCTAAAATGCAATGCTTTTATTCTGACAAAAAATTTTAAGAAAATACTTGATTTTTGTCAAAATACATGTTTTAATCAGGCAAAATTTATATTTTAGGGGGGCTGAAATGGCTAAAAAGAAGTTTGAAGCTGGCACAAAAATAGAGTTTATCGGCGGTGTGAATGATGATCGTATCGGTGGAAACTGCTCGGTTATTGAACATACGAACGAAAACGGCAAAGTGACGCGCGTTATGTATGATATGGGGGCAATGTTTGCGCCTTATGAATCAGGGTTTGAAGCCGCTTATCCTAATCTGGAAGATTATTTTGACAGAGTTAATCCTGCAAACGGTGAAGTTACCAAAGCGAAAAAGCCAGTAGATGCTCTTTTTATTACGCATGCTCATGAAGATCATATCGGGGCTTTGGTCAGTTATGTTCGTATGGGTTATCAGCTTCCGCCAATTAAAACAAGCCGCTTTACCAAGAATCTTATCAATATCGTATTTACGCAAAATGGTCTTAAAGCTCCTGAAATGGAAAAGGTTAAACCAGGGGCAAATATTCGTGTCGCTGATGATGTGGTGGTTGAGCCTTTTGTGGTCAGTCATTCAATCTTGGAGCCCATCGGATTTCATACACTTACCTTTGTGAATGATAAGCCTCATGCCGGTATTATGAATTTTGGAGACTTCTTGACTGAAGAAAATATGCCGCTCGGGGCGTCTTATAACAAAAATGATATTGAAGATTTGCTTAAACGCAAGCTGACAACCACTTTTTTGATTGATTCAACCTCAATTTCACCAAAATCAAAGCAGCGAATCGGTTTTGATAAGGCGGTGGAAAATACCGTTGGTGTGATTAATTGCAATCCGGATCGTCATACAATTATTTCTCCGGTGATTTCGCGCAGTTTTCAAAATATTGCCATTGATATTGAGGCAGCACGCAAGCTCGGAACAAAAGTTTGTTTGGAAGGTGCTTGGCTGAACTTGGTTTATAAAGCAATGCAAATGAGCGGGTATGAAGATTTTGATGATGTTATTTACAAAGGTAAATTGAACAAATTTTTAGAAGATAAGAAAATTTCTAAAAAATATGTTGTTTGTACCGGTGCTTTTGCCCAAGGTTTGCAAGAATATCGTCAAAATCGTGAAACCGGCGGCCTGAACAATATTCCAATGGCGGCGGCAACTAAGATGGCGCTCGGTCTGCATAAAGATTTGAAGATTAATTCAGATTGTTTGGTACCTGCGCGTCAGAGAATTATTGATGAAATTAATGGCAAAACAGGCCCTGAAATGTTACAACTCTTTGCCTCTCAAGGTGCAAAGGTTGTTGTGACGCCGAGCGGCAAAAAAATTGCTAATTTTGAAGAAGTCCAGATGCAAGATTCCGGTCACTTGAATGGTGATGCTTTTCGTGCAATGCTGACAGCAAACCAAAAGCTTGTGCCTGATGCTGTGTATATTCCTATTCATGGCAATCCAGAACAGTGCCAAAATACCGCAGACATTGTGCAAGAAGCCGGTGGTCAAGCCGTTATGGCGTTGAACTCGGATGTAATTGCCGTTGCAAAAGGAAAGGCTGAGCCGGTTGCTTCCGATAAGCCGCGGGATTATAACTGGATTGCCGTAAAACGCGTGTTTTATAATCCGCTTAAACCCGAAAAATTTGTTCCGGCGGAAGGAAAACTTGAATTTTGGCTCGTCGATAAGCATTATCAGCCCCTGCAAGATGAACCAATTTTAGACACAAGTCTGATTAAAAAATCTAACCCCGGAGATGATGACTATTATGCCAACCATGCTGAATTATTTGACGACACTGCTGAGTTTGAACGAAAAGAAACTAATCGTGAACGCAAAGTCAAAATGTCTCGAAAAGAGAAAAAAGCATTTAGAGATGAGGAAAAAGCAGCTCGCCTTAAGAAAAAAGCAGGTATACATAAACGCAACAGCCGCAAAAGAGCTGAAATTATGAGCTATGTCGACGGCTTGGGTGCTGAACATGTTAAAACAACAAAATCTGGCAAGCCGAGAAAGATTAATCCTTTGAAGAAAAATGGTTTTTCTCGCGATTAGTCAATTAGACTTTTTCCCTATCTTGAAAAGTTTATGACTTGCGGCTATATGTTTTTTATGCTATAATGCTAGAGAATGAGGTAGTGTGAAAGTGTGTGTAGGCCTCGATTAAAGAAAAATTCCTGCTTTGCGGCAGGAATTTTTTGTGTGGGGTGTGAGGATTAAAATTCGAGTACGGGACGAACCTCGCGGCTGCTATCCTTATTGGTGTAGGTGTCCAAACCGTAGCTATAGCTAAAGTATGAGTGCCACGCGAGGCCGCCGTTCTCGGACGACGACCAAGCGTAGGTGCTGGTTGTGAATTGTGTCCCATTTGCTCGGCTGAATCCTGTGTTTATCGCGTCTTGGTTATTATAATATGAGGTAAATATTCCTGCCGCCGGTAGGCACCAATCTCCAGCTTGGGTTCCTGCTGTTTTATACTCATGTGCCGCCCAGGCTGCCGGATACTCACTCTTATCTCCCGCCGCCATTATTTTTGCCGTATTTCCACAACTATCATAATCCTTAGATGCTGATGAAGCTGAACTATAGTCCGGTAATGTCGAAATATTTGTACCATACCCGCCCCACTTATAGTTGCCTATTGACTTTAATGCCATCGCCCATCTTTTGCCATCACTGCCTATATAGACCACAACACCAATAGCCTTTTTTGTTCCTACATCATTATCATATCCTGATGATGAACAGGTCTTATCGCTATATAATATTGCCCCTAGTTTACATTCTGTTGAACTTTCTACACAGCCTTGTCCATTTTTCCATTCAAATCCTGCATAGCATTCACATTTCACATATTTACCATTGCAATCAGCGCCAATTCCTCCACCATCAACATATCCTCTACCCACGCACAAATACGGAAAGTCTGCACATTCTCCGCCGCTGTTGCTTGGGCAATACCAATAACTTCCAAACGGGCATTTTAAGCCGCCTTCGCAAGAGCTTGTACTGCTATAGCCCATATCATAACAGCTCGGTGTAGCGATACAGGCCGCATTTGCTTGCACAATGCCGCCACAAAGAACAAATGCTGTTGTTGTATAGAGTAATGTCTTCATCTTCTTTCTCCTTTGTTTTCTTACATTGCGCAATAGTCGCAATAATCGGTATAACCGCTTTTACATCCGGTTGCATACCACAAGCCGGAGCAGTCTTCATATTCGCAGACCGAGCCACTTGGGCAACTCGTATAAGTGCCTAGATTCGGACAAGGTTTGCAATTATCATATTTGATTGTATTGCCGGATTGGCAAGTTGCGGCACCGGATTCCCCGCCCATAGAGCCACAATCCTGAAAGCCGTCGCAGGGATTGACTTTAACTTTATATTTTGTTTGACCGTCACAATCGAGGCAGGCTTCGCCGTCTTGAATATAACCATTCGGAATTGTCGTATAGTCATATCCGGCACCGCAAGGGGTACAAGTACATGACGCATATTTTCCGCCGCAAGCCTCCCCAACTCCGACATTCGGTTCTTCACAAGTCACATAATCACTCGGACAAGAAGCCACGCATTCGGAATAATACGGACCGTATGGACATTTCTTGCCTCCGAGTTTATACCCATCAGGGCAAGAAGTTAAATTATAGCCTTCATTAAAGCAGCGGTCACGGGGATTAAAATCATAGTCCGGTGGATTGCTTGAGTTGCCAAAGATATTATCTTCGCATTCGGACATATCGGTTACAAAGCAGACGGCGGCTAATTGAATCTCATCAGGCGAAGGCAAACTCTGTGACGAAGCATAAAGGTGTGTGTGAAGTGTGTAGACAAGCTGCTCGTCACTGATGATAACAGAATTATCAGCTCTCGCGCCGGTCGGCGAAATTCCTACCGCCAAACAAAGCGCCGCGGCCAGAACCGCCTTTTGTCGTGAGATAAACATAATACTTCTCCTATCCGTTTGCCTTCACGACTCGATTATAGCATAAATTCGATTTACTTTCAACATGTATTTTTAAGAAAAGTGAAAGTGTGGCGCAAAAAAATGGAGCGAGGGGTTAGCTCGCTCCATTGGTTGAGGGATAAAAAATATTATTCCTTGTAAGAGGCGCGGCGGATGCGGTCGTTAATTGCTAAACCTAGACCGTTTTGCGGAATAGGGGAGAGGGCAATGCCTTTATATTCTGTGTGTTTTTCAGCCTCTCTTAAGGCGGCAAACAAATTGGCCGCGGCTTCGCACAAGTCACCTTTTTTGCTTAAATTTATGTTGGCTTGGCATTTTGTTTCGCCAAAAGCAATGAAGAATTCATCTTCTTTGACGTCTTCTTCTTCAACATTTATTCTAAGAGGTAATCTTGGGGCATAATGTTTCAGCAGTTGGCCCGGAGCCGCCGGGCGGCTCGAACTCGTGTCGTTTATCAAGACCTTTTCGCCTAAAAAGTCTTCTAAGTCTTCTTTAGTCAAGCCTCCGGCTCTTAAAATCGTGATCTGCTTGCCGGTTAGGTCAATAATCGTTGTTTCAACGCCAATCTTGCAAGTGCCGCCGTCCAAAATCATATCAACTTTATCGCCCAAGCTGTCTTGAACATGCTGAGCCGTAGTCGGGCTAACCGTCTTAAACTTATTGGCCGATGGTGCAACAATCGGAACACCACTTTGCTTAATTAAAGCTAAAGCAACCGGATGATTGGGCATTCTGACAGCTAAAGAACCAAGCCCTGCACAGGCCAAATCAATAGATGGATTATTGTCTTTTCTCTTCAATACAAAAGTTAATGGTCCCGGCCAAAAATGACGTGCTAAATCCATAACGCGGCTGTCGGTCTCTGCGTATTCGGGCAGAAAATCAATCTCGGCAATATGCGATATCAAAGGGTCAAACAGCGGGCGCTCCTTTGCCTTGAAAATATTGGCAACGGCCTGCGCATTATAAACATTAGCGCCCAGACCATAAACCGTGTCGGTCGGAAAAGAAACCAGTTTTCCGCTTTTTATGGCTTCGGCAGCGCGCACTAAGTTTTCAGCCGTCGGCTGATAGATATTATTTATACTCATGGTCTTAAATCTTTATGATGTTTTCAAGTGCTTTTTCTAAAGTTTTGTATTCTTCTAGCACGTTAAAGTCTTGTTTGTCAATAATTTTATAAATTTGTTTCGTGGTGTCGTAAAGCAAAAAATCAAACGCGTTTTCGGCAATAAGAAGTTGATCTTTTGAAAATTTGTCTTGATAGAAAATATTGGCGTTTACAATATCCATTAAATTATTTGGTTCGGGATAAATTCCGAAAATGTGGCAGTCTTCTGCCTTGAAGCCGTTTTGAAGATGCAGAAAATCAGCCAGTTCTTGCGGAAGAGAGGCAAAGCCTAGTTTTTTTAAGGTTTTTTGCGCAAAGATGAGCATTTCGGCTTTGGTTGTGTTATGTGAAAAATCATTATTCTTTGCCAGATATGTCAGCAAGTTTTTCATTATTGTCTTGCCTTTTTATTCAGAACCAGAAGAATGTGATTGATAATCTCTTCTTTTTGCTGAGTGTCTTTTTGCTTTTGTGCGGCCTCTTTCATAATGTTCATGAGGGCTAAGAGCGCTTCTTTTTTCTTTTTGGTAACTATGTTTTTTTGATATTTTTGCCGATTGTTTTGTATCTTTTTCTTTTTGTTTTCTATGGCTTTGGCAATGACATCTTTCATGCAGACAGATTTTATGTTTTGGCTTTTTTCTTTTTTCTCATCTTTTGATGAAGTCGACAATGGTAAAGTCGGCAGTAATTTGTGCGGGTCTATAATTAATGGTGCAACTGCCTTCTTTTCTTTTGGTGTTGAGGAAGCCGTGGAAATTGTTGCGGCAGCTGCTCTTTTTTGTCTTTGTTGTTGTTTTTGTTTTTGTTTTTGTTTGCGGCTTAATTTGCTGTTATCATGAGCATTGCTTAAGTTTAGATAATTTTCACTGTTGGGGAGCGGGTGATCCTTTTTCCATTCATTATGATTTTTCTTTTGACGTAAGGTGCGTTTGTCATGGCGGTAGTTATAGTGCATATGAAAGTTTGGATGAAAGCCGCCCCAGAAAATGATGTCTTTATCCATATAAATTCGGCTGGTGTAGCTTTCGCGCCGGTCAATGGTTTGAGTGCTGTCAAGGCTGTGTAAAATGCGATGATAAGGATATTCAATCGTTAGGCACAGGTTTTCAAACTTGTTTACATCCAGCAAATCAGGGATTTCGGCGGCATCTTTAACTGCAACCTTATGATGAACGCTGAAGTCTGGTCCAGTCAGCGGTTTTCCGTCTTTTCCTAAGATTGCAATTTTTGTGTAGTCTCCGTGGTCGCGGATAAACTTAATTTGCTCTAAGGACAGTTTGGTACCAATTGTTTCATCTGCACCGATAATGCCTTTTTCTTGATAAGTTTTTAAAAGAGTGGCTCCTTTTTCATGATCAATGACATAAACTCGCGATGTCTTGCCATATTTTTTCATATTGGAGATGAGTTCATCGCTGTAGCGGTCGTCAATGTCCAAGTGTTTTAGAAACTGCCGGAACTTTGTTTCGCTTTTGCGGATAAAGTCTTTGATGAAGCTGCGGCGGGCGCCTAAAAACATATAAGCTTTGGGGGCTGTTTGGGGGTCGTAATAGTGTTGATATAAAACATCTGAAAAGTCATAGGCGTTCATATGCGGCAGCATAGAGGCCGGAATGTTCATTTTTTGCAGCTGTTGTTTGAGCTTGCTTTCAATTTTGCGAAAGCGCGGAAACTGGCGATAGAGCGCCCATATCGGAGAAGTGCTTAAGTCGTAGTTTTGTGGCGGAAGTTCCGGCTTGTTGTTTGATGAAATATGTTTTAAGTATGAAATTGTGTGTCTAGTGTGTGCCTGAGTTTTATCCGTTTCGTTAATACTACCGTAAAAATCCATGCGGATAATGTGTTTTTCGTCTCGAGACAAGGCGTAGTGCGGTTTGTTTGTTTCAAAATGAAGGCCCCATTTGCGGATTAGGTCTTTGATTTGTTCACGGGTGTTGTCTCTTTTTTTGCGGACACAGCTGGAGGAAAGTATTTCAAGATATTTTTGGGCAAGTTGCCGGCTTTCTTTTTCTATTTCTTGGGGAGATTGGGGCTCTGTTACTCCGTAAAAATCCTTCTGAAAATTTTCAGTTCCGTTTTCTGATAAATAGTCATAAGGATTTTTATAATCCATATTCTTCCTTATTTTTACTTTTGTTAATCTTTTGTCGAATTGAATACAGCATATTTAGAAATTTGTCCAGCCTTTCGTTAGGTAAATTTTTATTTTTTTGGATTATAATTTAAAGTAATATACGAAAATATTGGAGAAACAATATGTTAGATTTTATTGTCAATGCTGAAAAAATAGAAAAACCTGAGGCAAAAGTCATTTTTATGAATGAAAAATCTTTTGGTTGGGAGAGAATCGGGAAATTTTGCTCTGAATCTGAAGTTAAAATGCTAAAGAAAGCGATTGAGAATCGTTCTTTTAAATTGGAAGCCGGAAAAAGCCTTAGATTAGATAATGGTGAGACGGTCTATTTATTAAGCGTGGTTAAAAATAAGGCATCTGCCTATGAGGTGCAAGTTGCGGCAGCAAAAGTGGCTTCTGCTTTGAAAAAGGTTAAAACCGCGGCTTTGTTCTTGCCCGAAGGGTGGAACAAGTTGGCTGGTGATATAGTTTTAGGTATGGAACTTGAACTATATAGTTTTGATAAATATTTTACGACCAAAAAAGAAGAAGATTTTTGTCAGCTTGAACAGGTGTTTTTATGCCCGGAAGAAGGCGAGATAAATAAAAAGCAAATGGCTGAGGCAGAGGCTTTGGCCAATGGGGTTCGCTATGGTCGCGATTTGTGCAATGAACCGGGGAATGTGTTGACTCCGATGACTATGGCTGAAGATATTAAGCGACTTTCATATTTGGGAATCGAAGTGGAAATTATTCCGGCTGATAAGCTCGAAGAAAAAGGTTTTTCTTTGCTTTATGCCGTTGGTAAAGGTTCAGTCAATCCGCCTTGTGTGGCGGTTATGAAGTGGAAAGGAAATCCAGCCTCTAAAGATTTAGATGTTGCGTTGGTTGGCAAGGGGATTACTTTTGATACCGGCGGAATTAATCTTAAGAGTGAAGGTAATCTTCTGGGAATGAAGCATGATATGACCGGTGCGGCAGTGGCAGCTTCGACGCTTAAGGTTTTGGCTTTGCAAAAACAAAAGATAAATGCAGCGGCAGTATTGGTGATGGCTGAGAATATGCCCGATGGAAAGGCTTATAAACCCGAAGATGTTTATACTTCAGCTTCCGGTTTAACCGTCGAGGTGATTAACACTGATGCTGAAGGGCGTTTGGGTTTGGCTGACGGGCTGTGGTATGCCTCAGCAAAACTCAAAGCAAAGCGCGTGATTGATATTGCTACTTTAACCGGTGCTGTGGTTATGGCTTTGGGGCATGAGTTTGCCGGATTGTTTTGTGATGATGATAAAATGGCTGATGATTTGCTGAAAGCCGGAAATGATAGCGGAGAACGTTTGTGGCGTTTGCCGATGTGTGAAGAATTTGGTAAGCTCTTAAAATCTGATGTGGCTGATGTGAAGCATTTGGCCGCTCGTGGGCATGGAGCAGGTTCGGCTACAGCTGCGATGTTTTTGAAAAAATTTGTTAAAGGCAAAACACCTTGGGCTCACCTTGATATTGCCGGTCGTGATGATAGTTCTACACCTCGTCCTTTGGAGCCTAAAGGTGCGACAGCCTTTGGTATCAGATTTTTGGTAAGTTATCTAAAAAACTTGAAGCTTTAAGCGAAAAATTTGGCGCCTGAGGTTATGCACATATATTTCTGCTTGGTTGCTTTTTAGCGGCAATGTCCTTATAACTAAAATAAGGCTAAGTAGAAAGGTTTTTTAGATTATGTTTTCAAAATTTGAGCGGATGACCGCATGGCGCTATCTTAGAGCAAAGCGGAAAGAAGGTTTTATTTCCGTGATTACCGGTTTTGCTTTTACCGGAATTGCGCTTGGTGTGGCGACTCTGATTATCGTGATGAGCGTGATGAATGGTTTTCGGAGCGAACTCCTATCACGTATTTTGGGCTTGAACGGACATATCGGCATTGTTTCCTCCGTCGGACTGCCGTTTAATAATTATAAAGAGGCGGTTGGTGAGATTGCGCAAATTGAGGGTGTTAAGCAAGTTATTCCGATGATTGAAAAGCAGTTGCTTATCAGCTCCGGTCGTCAAGCAGAAGGGGCTATGGTGCGCGCACTCAGTCCCGAAGATTTGGTCAAAAAGCCGTTGTTGGTTGATAGCATTGAAGGCGCTGATGTTTCGGCCTTTGAAGGTGATGTGGTGTTAGTCGGACGGCGCTTGGCTCAGAAAATGGGGTTGGTTCCGGGGAGCGAGCTGACGCTGATTTCCCCGAACGGAAAAGTTACGGCTTTCGGTACGGTTCCCCGTATGAAAAGCTATAAAGTTATCGGCACGTTTGATGTCGGAATGTATGAGTATGACTCAAACTTTGTGTTTATGCCTTTATCGGCGGCGCAGAAATATTTTAGTCTTTCCGAGGCGGTGACACAAATTGATGTGTCTTTGCAAGATGAAAATCAGCTTAAAACCGTTCGAAAAGCAATAGAAGAGCGTATCGGCGGTGCGGCCTATGTCTATGACTGGCGGCAGACTAATGCAGCTTTCTTTAACGCCATAGATGTTGAGCGCAATGTGATGTTTTTGATTTTGACGCTGATTATCTTGGTGGCCGCGTTTAATATTATTACCGGTCTCATTATGTTGGTTAAAGACAAAGGGCGTGATATTGCCGTCTTGCGGACTATGGGTGCTACTAAGGGCATGATAATGCGAATCTTTTGCATGGACGGTGCTTTTATCGGCGTGGTCGGAACGGCTATCGGTTTGGCTCTCGGCTTGCTGTTTTGCAATAATATTGAGGCTATTCGCCAGTTTTTGCAAAAAATTTCGGGGCAGGAGCTGTTTTCGGCCGAAATTTATTTCTTATCTCAGTTGCCGGCCAAAGTTGACCCGACGGAAGTGTTCTTTGTGGTTATGATTTCTTTGGTCTTGGCGTTCTTGGCAACGTTGTATCCTGCTTATCGGGCGGCCAAGTTTGATCCGGTGGAGGCTTTGCGTTATGAGTAAAATTATTCCGGCTATTGAACTGAAAAATGTGATAAAGAAGTTTAAACAAGGGTCGCAATCGCTTGAAGTTCTTAAGGGAATTAATTTAGCGGTTAACCCAGGAGAGGTTGTGGCCTTGGTTGGGCAGAGCGGGGCAGGGAAATCGACGCTTTTGCAAATTTCCGGTTTGTTGGAGCAGCCAAGCAGCGGAGAAATCTTTTTTGACGGCAAAAAATGCTCAAAGCTTAATGATGTGCAACGAACTGAATTGCGGCGCGATTATGTGGGATTTGTTTATCAATATCACAATCTTTTGCCTGATTTTAATGCCTTGGAAAATGTGATGTTGCCGCAGCTTATTGCCGGTGTTTCAACCAAATCAGCTGAGGAAAAAGCGCGTTGGCTACTCTCGAAAATGAAGCTTGATAAGCGCTTGAAACACCGTCCGAGCGAGCTTTCGGGCGGAGAGCAGCAGCGTGTGGCGATTGCGCGGGCGTTGGCGAATAGTCCAAAACTCCTTTTGGCTGATGAACCGACCGGAAACCTTGACCCTAAGACTTCGGAAATCGTGTTCTCGGAGCTGGTGTCTTTGGTTAAAGATACCGGTTTGTCGGCATTAATTGCAACGCATAATTTTGAATTAGCTGAGAAAATGGATCGTAAAGTGCGCTTACAAGACGGAAAAATCGTGGATTTGCAGAGCTTTTCTCGTTCCCAGAAGGTGCAGCTTGATATGACGAAGAATTTTTATTAATGTTAGGAGGGGCTATGAAGTTTGTTTTTTGTTTTTTTGTGGCTTTGAGTGTTTTAAGCTCTGCCGTACAAGCAAAATATGTGGCTCCGGCCGATGTGAAATCTCGCGGGACCAAGGTCAGTAATTATATGTTTTATAATCAAGACGCCGATAAAGACGGAAAGCTTACTCTTGAGGAATTTAAAAGCCAGCGTATGACCAAAGATGTGGAACAAAAGAATCGTCTGTTAAAAAAGAAAGGTCTTTATAAATCTCCAGAAGAGCAGTTTAAGCTTATGGATGAAGACGGTGATGGCAAAATTTCTCCCGAGGATTTGGCCAAATATCTTGATGAACAGAACAGGGCTCTTAACTCAAAGTAAGGTATTTTTCTTTTTTTGAAAAAAATGCTTGCAATCTTTGTTTTATTGTATATAATCCGCTGTGATCATGGAGCGAGACTGTGCGAATGGCATGCCGGCTCGCTTACAATGCATCCGTTTGATAATCTTTGTGAAAGGAAGCAAAATGCCTAAATTAAAAACTAAAAGCGCTGCTAAAAAGCGTTTCAGCGTTACCGGTACAGGTAAGTTGAAGAGAAATTTTGCCAATAAGAGACACCTCCTCTTTAATAAAGGTACCAAAATGAAAAGACAGGCTCGCGGTACGACTTTGGTCAACGAAGCCGATGTTAGCTTGGTTAAAAAATATTTGCCCTATATGTAATGAAGGAGTCCTACAATGTCTCGTATTAAAAGAGGTTTGACAGCTCACGCTCGTCACAAAAAGATTTTATCTATGGCTAAGGGCTATAGAGGTCGTAATAAAAATGTTTTCCGCGTTGCCGTTGAAAAAGTTGAAAAAGCTCTTCAGTATGCTTATCGCGACAGAAAAGCTAAGAAAAGAAGTTTTCGCGCTTTGTGGATCCAACGTATTAACGCTGCTGCTCGTTTGAACGATATCACTTATTCTCGATTTATGAGCGGGCTTACCAAAGCCGGCATCGAACTCGACCGAAAAGTCCTTGCTGATATCGCTTTGAAAGAGCCTGCTAATTTTGCTTCTCTGGTTGAGAAGGCAAAAGCTGCTTTGAGCAAATAATCTGTTTTTCTTTCGCCCAAGGGTGCAACGAGGAGGCTGGAAGGAACTGACATAGGTTGGGCCGGAAGGTGTGAACAAAAGTTGAGCCGGAAGGGACTGACGGAGGTTGGCCGGAAGGTGTTAACGGAAGTTGGACCGGAAGAGGTGAAAGAGGAGTAAGCCGGAAGGTGTGCAGAGCCAAAATTTGATTGGCTGAGGAGTATGACCGGAAGGTGAGAACGAAAGTTGTTTGGAAGGCACAAATGATGGTGCCGGAAGGGCAGAAGAGATTATCTGTTATATCAGAGTTTGAAAAAAAGAGTTAACTGATGTTTTTCGGTTGACTCTTTTTTATTTTAAATTTGAAGAAAAAATACTATTATTAATCTTGTGTTTTAATGTTCAGGTGTAAAACTATGGAAAATCTTGAAAATTTGAAATCAGAATTGTTGGCTGAAATTGCCGGCGTTTCGGATCTTAAGGCTTGGGATGAGTGCCGTGTTGCCCTTATCGGTAAAAAAGGTAAAATTACCGAACAGCTGAAAGGCTTGTCGGCGCTTCCGTTAGAGCAAAAAATTGAGGCCGGAAAAAAACTCAATGTCTTGAAATCTGAAATTGAAGCGGCTTTGGCAGCTCGTAAAGACGTGTTGGAAGTTGAAGAACTTAATAAAAAATTGATGAGTGAAACGGTTGATGTGACTTTGCCTATTCGTCCTGAAGCTCAGGGTCGGATTCATCCTGTTTCTAAAATCTATGAAGAAGTTGTTGCCATTTTTGGCGAAATGGGCTTTGAGGTTGCCGAAGGGCCGGATATTGAAGATCAATTCCATAACTTTAACGCTTTGAATATGCCGGCAAACCATCCGGCGCGTCAAATGCAAGATACGTTCTATATTCCTAACAAAAACAGCGATGATTTTGACGACAGCTATGTGGTTCGTACGCATACGTCGCCGGTGCAAATTCGTACAATGGAAGCTAAGCGTCCGCCTATTCGTATTATTGCTCCGGGGCGTACTTATCGTTCAGACTATGATGCTACACACACGCCGATGTTTCATCAGGTCGAAGGTTTGGTTATTGATAAAAATATTACCATGGCTCATCTTAAAGGCTGCTTGTATGACTTTGTTAAGGCCTTTTTTGAGCTTGATGAAATTCCGGTACGTTATCGTCCATCGTATTTTCCGTTCACAGAGCCTTCGGCTGAAATGGATATCGGTTGCTTGAAGACCAAAACCGAGCTTAAAATCGGTGCCGGAACCGACTGGCTCGAAATCTTGGGCTGTGGAATGGTTCATCCCAGCGTTTTAAAGGCCGGTGGCATCGATCCTGATGAATATCAGGGATTTGCCTTCGGGGTCGGAATTGACCGCTTGGCGATGCTTAAATACGGCATTCCTGACTTGAGAACATTTTTTGAATCCGATGTTCGTTGGTTGAAGCATTATGGCTTTACGCCATTGGATTTTTCTTCAATGACAGGTGGTTTGAGCAATAACGGAGGAAGCGCAAGATGAAATTCAGTATATCCTGGTTAAAAGAGCATTTGGATACAAATGCGACGGTTGATGAAATTGCGGAGACCTTGACACGCATTGGTCTGGAAGTCGAGGAAGTTTTCAATCCAATCAGTAAGTTAGACGGCTTTGTTACAGCAAAGGTTGAAGGTTTTGAAATACATCCAGATTCAGACCACTTGCATGTTTTGACCGTTAATGACGGAAAGCAAAAGCTGCAGGTCGTTTGCGGCGCTCCGAACTGCCGCTTGGGGATGGTTGGTGTTTTTGCACCGGTCGGAGCAGTTATTCCGCTGTATAACGAAGCCCTAAAAGTCGGCAAAATCCGCGGGGTAGAGAGCTTTGGCATGATGTGCTCGGAAAAAGAGCTGGGTGTCGGTGATGATCACAGCGGTATTATCGTTTTGCCTGATGATACGGAAATCGGTCTGCCGGCTGCAAAAGTTTTGACGATTGATCCGGTGATTGAAATTTCAATAACACCGAACCGTGCCGAGTGTTTGGGGGTTCGCGGTATTGCTCGTGATTTGGCAGCTGCCGGATTGGGCAAACTCAAGCCTTTGAATATTTCTCATAAAAACAGTAATTTAAAATCTCCAATTAAAGTAAAGGTTGAAGATTATAAAGCTTGTCCGGTTTATGTCGGGCGCTATATCAAAGGGGTAAACAACAAAGCCGAAACGCCGAAATGGATGAAAGATCGTTTGGCTGCTATCGGGTTGCGTCCGATTTCCCCTTTGGTTGATGTTACAAACTATATTAACTATGATTTGGCGCGTCCGCTTCATGTTTTTGATGCTGATAAGCTCAAAGGCGATATTTGCGTTCGTATGGCTAAAGAAGGCGAAAAGTTTGTTTCTTTAGAGGGCAAAGAATATACCTTGGATAATCAATCTCTCGGTATTTGTGATGATGAAGGAATTCAGTGCCTTGGCGGTATTATGGGTGGGGCTGAAAAAGGATGTTCGCCGGAAACCGTCAATGTGTTTGTTGAATGTGCTTTGTTTGATCCGATTGTGATTGCTCGTACAGGTCGTAAATTCCAGATTGATTCTGATTCTCGTTATCGCTATGAGCGTTGGGTTGACCCGAAGTCTAACGTCTTGGGTTCTGACTATGCGGTTCAGCTGATTACCGAAATTTGCGGCGGTGAGGTCTATGAAATGGAAATTGCCGGCGAAGAAAATTATCAGCCGAAAGTTGCTTACATTCGTCCTGAAAGAATGAAGAGCTTTATTGGAATTGATGTTTCAAAAGAAAAAATTGTTGAGATTTTGAATCATCTTGGTTTTATAACCTCCGAAGAAAACGGAAAAATTAAGGCTGTTTCTCCGACCTGGCGCGGTGATATTGACGGTGAGCAAGATTTGATTGAAGAAGTTGTCCGCATGATTGGTTTGGACACTATTCCGGCCGAAACTTTGCCTCATGGAAAATTCCCGAAGCAGGTTTTAACGCCGGCACAACATCGTGCAATGCTGGTTAAGCATGAGTTGGCCTCGCGCGGAATGCTCGAAACCGTTACCTGGAGCTTTACCGATTCAAAGACAGCGGCAGCTTTTCGTCAGTCTGATGATGCGGTTTTGCTTTATAATCCGATTACGGCTGAGCTTGATGAAATGCGTCCGTCTGTTTTGCCGAATTTGCTGATTGCGGTAAAGAATAATATTGCCCGCGGCTATTCTGATTTAGCTCTGTTTGAGGTTGGACCTGCGTTTTATGGTCGTAACCCCGGAGAGCAAAATACGGTTGCCGGTGGTGTTCGTAGCGGAATGACATCAGCCAAAAGCTGGATTGGTGATGTTCGTCCTTATGATGTGTTTGATGCTAAGGCTGATGCTTTGGCTGCCATTGCTGCTGCAAACGGTCCGTGGGAAAATGCTCAGATTACGACTGATGCGCCGGCTTATTATCATCCCGGACGCAGCGGAACTTTGCGCTTGGGCAAAAATGTGTTGGCTTATTTTGGCGAAATCCATCCGCAGATTTTGAAGAAATTTGATATCAAACAGCGGGTTGTAGCCTTTGAAGTGGTGTTGAATAATATTCCTCTTCCGCGTGAAAGCCATGATAAAGCTCGCAAAAAGCTTGAACTTTCTGCTTTTCAGCCGGTTGATAAGGACTTGGCCTTTGTGGTTGACAAGTCTGTTCAAGCGGTGCAAATCATTGCAGCCGCCAAGAATGCCGACCGTGCGCATATTACCGATGTTCGTGTTTTTGATGTTTATGAAGGGCCAAATCTTCCGGAAGGAAAGAAATCTATTGCTATTTCTTTGACCTTCCAACCGAAAGAAGCTACCTTCACCGATGTTGAAATCGAATCTTTGATGAAGCGTGTTGAAGTGGAGGTGGGGAAAAAGACAGGGGCTATTCTTCGTTAAAAAGTTAAAAAGCTCGTATAACGGGCAACTAATACAGATTTAGCGGGTCTCCTCCATCCTCACGTACTACTCTGTACGCTGCGGTGTCGTCGCCCTAAAATCTTATTATTTGCCGCGTTCTCCGAGCTTTTTGAAAGTTCGCTCTGAGGTCGATTAATACAGATTTTGCGGATAGGAAAAATGCTTATGTACTACTGTCTACACTGCGCTTTTTCCTTCCTTAAATCTTATTACTCGACTCATTCTCCGAGCTTTTTGAAAAGTTCGTGTTGAAAACAAAGAGATTGTTTTGCAATCTCTTTGTTTGTTTAAGAAGCTTTGATGAGTTCAAATTTTAATTTATAATTATAAATGGCGGCGATGACGGCGACGCGTCTTAATCCGAAAGATTTTCCTTGTTCAATGTTTTTAATTCGGTGGTGTGATAGTCCGCTGATTCTTGATATATCATCAATGCTTAATTGGTGTTCTTGCCGGAGTTCATACAACTTTTGTCCGACTTCGGCTCGATTATCTTCTAAATAAATGATTTGTTCTTTTTTTATTCCCATTTTTTCAGCTCCTTTTGTTTTATTCAAAAACGTAAAAACAAAGCCTGCCAAGAAGGCAGGCGGAGCTAAACAACTGTCACTACACAGTCGCCGTTATTCGATATATTAGCGGCACTCCGCCCAATACAAGCGGAGGATTTATTTATAGTGAAGGTGTTGTTTAGGCACCGACGGTTACCTCTAACCGACAATGTGAGTATAAATGCCTTAGATAGAGATTGCAAGGAAAAGTTTGTATAATGGGCAACTAATACAGATTTAGCTTATTTGAGATTTTAGTTCGTTTAGGATAAAAATGCGGATGGCACTTGAGAGGTTGGGGCAGGTGCGGGTTGAGTCAATCTCGGTTATCACCTCGTTGATACTTTTGTTTTTCTTTTTGCAGATTTCTTGCAATTCGGCGTAAAACTCGTCTTCAAGCGAGATGCTTGTTTGGTGGCGGTGGGCGATGATGACTGATCTTTTTATCATTTCTTTTGACGGAAGGCATCAATCGAAACAACGGTTGCCGGTCCGTTGGAGGCCTTTTTCTCCGGTTCCGGTTCGGCCTCGAGTTCGATATCGTCTTCAACGGATTTTGCGCCTTCTACATTGAAACTTAAGCCAAACTTAGCATGAGGGTCAGCAAAGTAGGTGATTGCGGCAAAAGGTATGACAAGTGTTTGCGGAATGCCACCAAAGCTTAATTCTATTGAAAAACTGTCGTGGTCGACTTTTAAGTCGGCGTATTGATGCTGAATGACGATGGTCATTTCATCAGGATATTGACTACGAAGATGGTCTGAAATTTTGACATGCGGATAATTGGTCTTGAACGTAATATAAAAATGATTTTCTCCCGGAAGACCTTGATATTCGGCAATCCTCAAAGCTTCAACAACCACGTTTTTTAGTGATTTTTCAATCAATCTGTCGTAGTTAATCTCGGTTAAAAATTCTTCGCTCATTTTTGTGTTCTTCTTCCTAATCAATCAAAAAAGCGGGCCTTCTGTTGCTAGGCGGCCCAAGCCCCACTTTCAACTAACCAAAGTTAAAAGAATTTTGAATTCGTTGCTGTCGCTTAAATTAAGCAGCTACGGCAACAGGTGCTACGTTATTATCGTTAGCATTCATTTTAATTTGAACCGATAACGGTGGTATCTCACCGAGCACAGCTTGTATCTTTACTGTATCTTGTCAAACCTAACTCACCCCCGCAGAAATGGTGGAGGTGCCGGGTTCTGCCCCCGGGTCCAATATACCTATTCTATACCGCCTCTGGTGCTACAGTCGGTTGCCCGACATTTTTCAATATACATGATTTTATCTTTTTTTCAAGATATAAATTTGTTTGTAACTTGCGGCTTGGCGTTGTGAATTTTTGGGGTTGTGCTATTGTGCCAATATAAGGAGAAGTTTTATGACGAAAATTGCTGTGTGGTGCCGTCACCAAAATGATAATGTTATCGGAATTGGGCCAAATATTCCGTGGCATATTTCTTCTGACTTCAAAAGATTTCGCCGCTTGACCGAGGGAAAGACCTTGATTGCGGGGCAGACAACTTATGAAAGTTTTCCGAATCGGACATTGCCGAATCGAAAGATTGTGGTTTTGACCTTTAATCCTGATTATGAGCTCTCTGATAAGCAAAATCATGCGGTTGTGACTGATATCAAGGCTTTCAAAGAAGCGGAAGGCGATTTTTATATTTCCGGTGGGGCTTCCGTTTATAAGGCCTTTATGACCGGCGGTGAGGGACTTATGCCTGATGTGATTGTTGATTCAATGTATTGCGGTGAGCTTAATCCTGAACTGACAGGAAAAAAAGTCGATATTACACCATGCATTGACATTATGATGAAAGACTATCGGCAGATTTCTCAAAATTATGAACGAGATAATGTTATTACAACGGTTTGGATTCGTAAAAACACGTTTGTTGATCAAGCCGTGTTGAAACATATTTTATTAGCAATTGAGGCAGAGGATTAATCTTATGAAACAATATTTGGATTTGTTGCGAGATGTGTTGGAAAACGGTGTGGATAAGCTTGACCGTACTGGTGTGGGAACGCGTTCTGTTTTTGGGCGGCAAATGCGCTTTGACCTTAACAAAGGTTTTCCGTTGATGACAACCAAGAAAATGCACCTTAAGAGCATTATTCATGAATTGTTGTGGTTTATTAAAGGTGACACCAATATCAAATATCTGCAAGATAATGGTGTGCGGATTTGGAATGAATGGGCCGATGAAAACGGCGACCTCGGGCCGATTTACGGCTCTCAATGGCGGAACTGGAATAACGATGGAATTGATCAGCTTGCCAATGTTATTGAAACCCTTAAACATAATCCCAATGACCGACGTATGATTGTTTCGGCGTGGAATGTATCCAAAATTCCTGATATGAAGTTGCCGCCGTGCCATATGTTGTTTCAATTTTATGTTGCTAACAACAAATTGTCTTGCATGCTGTATCAGCGCAGTTGTGATATGTTTCTCGGTGTTCCGTTTAACATTGCTTCTTATGCCTTGTTGACGATGATGATTGCGCAGGTTTGCGGGTTGGAGCTTGGGGAATTTGTTCATACGCTGGCGGATACGCATATTTATCACAATCATTTTGAGCAGGTTAGAGAACAGCTTTCGCGTGAGCCGTTGCCTTTGCCGACGATGAAACTTAATCCGGCGGTTAAAAATATTAATGACTTTACTTATGATGATTTTACGCTGGAAAATTATCAATCTTATGACAAGATAACGGCTAAAGTTGCGGTCTAAAAAAAATTCACCCGCGGTCGGAAGAGACGGCGGGTGAAAAGTGTTAGATTTAAGAGAGACAAGCGCTTCACAGCGCTTTTTTAAGGTTGGGGTTTATTTTTTGAGTTCATACCTCGGAACGCCGTTGAGCGTGTCCTTTTGGACGTAGCGATGTCCCTTGTAGTCGAACGTGCTTCCCAGCTCGTTGATTTTGACTACGGTTTGAGGCAGAATTTCCTTTTGTCCGGTCACCATGTTGAAAATGGCAACGTCACCGCTGATTGCTTCCTTGATAACGGCGGGGAAAGGCGCGTTGGCCGCCCATTTGTGTTTGGGGCTGGTGCTGTGCAACGTAATCATTGCGCCGCGGGCCGGACTGTCCTTCTTGACATTTGCCATTGTGTTGAGTTTTTCATTTACTACTACTACGTTAAGACGGATTGACGGTATTCTACACATAACTGTATTTTTTTATACATAGAGGGGCTACTTGAATTTGCCCATATGCTTGGATTAATAATATAAAATAAATAATTAATAAATGTTTCGTAACTATATAAACGCAAAATTTGTCAAATGTCAAGCGCTATTTTGAATATTTTGTCAAAAATTTTTACTTTTACAGTTATTTCAAGTGGTTATGGCTTAATTTAGTAGAGTCAAAATAATCCCGATACTCAATGGAACCGATAAATTGTCGTCAATGTCAATCTTGTCCTCATACATTTCTGCAAAGGTGGCAACCAAAGCTGCAATGATTGAAGCGTAAGTTACCGGATAAAGCGGTGTGTATAACATCATTACAAACAAGGTGCAGAGGAAAAAGGCGGTTGTTCCTTCCAGTGACTTCTTTTTATAAAGCTTTCTGGTGCCAAAGGCTTTGCCAAACAGGGCGGCGCAGGCGTCTGATGTCAGCATGACCGTTAGTGCAATTGCGGCAACTGGGCGCGGAAACATCATGGCGCATAACACTGCCGCTGATAAGACATAAATTGAACCGGTCGGCTGAAAGCTTTTATGGGTTAGCTCCTTGCTCCTTAGGGTTTTGTGCAACATTACCCCAAATGTGCGGCGTGACCATTTCCAACGTTTGTAATTGCCGTATTCAAGCAAGCCGTCTATGGCTAATATGGTTGAGAAAAAGGCAACCGATACCGTGGTCGGAAAATAATATATAAACAGCGGTATCCACAAAGAGCTTAAATGTATCAGCTTTCGTGATACTTCTTGCCGGAAAGATTTGCTCAAACGGGATTTATAGCGCTCGTTTAGGCGCTCCATAATCTGTTTATATCTTTTGTTATATTTCTTTAGTTCTATATATCCTATTCGTCTCAGGTCTAGTCTTAGCATAGAATGTTCCTCTTGTTGTCTTTCTTATATATTCAATCTTTTTCATCTAAAAAGAGGCTATTGTATTTTTTATTAAGACGTATGTGTCTTCTCGGGCAATCATGTCGTTATTTTCATTAATTCCGGTTGAGATGTTTTGGTGACCGAGATTATGAAAAATCATCAAGCTGATGAGAATGTACATTGCACCTTGGAAAATGCGGTTTTTATATCGAGGAGCAGGGCGTGAGGTTGTGAGCTCGTCTTGAAACAATACACTAAGAATTGTTGAGCCGATGATGGCGACCGTTATAATGGGAAGTGTTAAGCTGATTTGCAGTTGAGAGAGATTAGAAAGCTCTTTGTTGGTGTTGATAACGCTTAATTCTTCAATGAAAATAGAGCAGCAGAACAGGCCAAATATCATGGTGGTTATCCATTTGTCGGCTTTTGTATTTTGGTAGCGAAACGGTAACAGCAAAATGTATATGACGTAAGGTATGGTTAAAATTAGAAAAGAGGCCGTCGTTGTCATTATGGTTATGCCTAATGATTTTATGGCTGCTTCAAAAGAGTAGTCCAAGGGAAATGGGCAGCTGTATATTTCATAAGCTGTAAAAAATGTTTCTAATAAAATATCGACGGCGTAGAATGGCAAAAGTCTGCGGATAAAATAGATATTCATTTTTATGTCCTTGTTTTTTTCTTTGAGGGTAATAATTTCTGTGTTTTTGTGCAACGGCTATTTCTTTTTTTCTCACAAAAAAAGCCTGTCTTTTTATTAAGGCAGGCTTAAAGATATTTATTTCTTATATTTATAAATCCGCAATAACGGCCATACTGATAATTTCATCAGGATTGCTGACTGCGCCGTTGGGGCCGTCTCCTTTTTTGATGTTATCGACATAGGTCATGCCGGAGGTGACTTCTCCCCATACCGTATATTGTCCGTTTAACCAATCGCAGTCACCAAAACAGATGAAAAATTGGCTGTCGGCAGAATCGGGCATCATGGAACGAGCCATCGAAACCGTACCTCTTTTGTGCGGTCTTTTGTTAAACTCAGCTTTTAATTTTTTGCCGCTGCCGCCGGTTCCTGTTCCGTAAGGGCATCCGGTTTGAGCCATAAAGCCGTCAATAACGCGGTGAAATTTTAAACCATTATAGAATCCGGCGCGTACCAGCTCTTTTATGCGTGCAACGTGATTCGGAGCATCTTCCGGAAACATCTCAATCACAACATCGCCGTCTTTTAATTTCAGCAATATCGCATTTTCGGCATCTTTGACTTTATAGCCGTGTTTTATTTTTTTTGCACGGCTGGGGCTGATGCCAAGCTGTTTCGTTTCAGCGTTTTTGATTGCTTTTGTTTCTGATTTGTTTAAGGCTTTTGTTTCGGTTTTGCCGAGCTTGACTGTTTCTGAATGTGTTTTTTCAGATGTTTTTTTTACGGCTTTCATTCTTATCTCCCTAAATTTTGTTTCTTCTTACTCTAATATAGGGTGCAGGATTTAAAATTGCACTAATCTTGAAAAAATTTTTAATGCGTTAGCACATAAGCAACTCGTTCTTCGGGTGAAAGCCTTTTGGGGTAGTATTTATCAACCTTTTTTAAGACTTTGCTTAATCCGATGCCGTTGGCAATTTGAACAGCCAGTCCTGGGCGGGCATTTAACTCTAACATCATCGGGCCTTTGTCGGCGTCTAAAACAATATCGGCGCCTAAATATCCTAATCCGGTCATTTCATAGGCCTTGGCCGCTATTAGCAAATGCTCTGTCCAAAAAGGAACTTCTATCTGGGTTAAATCAGCATTGGTATCCGGATGATGCGTTATTGGTTGATTTCTCATGACGGCTTTTAAAGTTTTTCCGTTTTTGATGTCTAAGCCGACTCCGACCGCTCCCTGATGCAGATTGGCTCTGCCGCCCGAGGCTGCTGTGGCCAGTCGGGTCATGGCCATAACCGGATAGCCGCGGTAAATAATTATTCTGACATCAGGAATGCCTTGATAACTGTAATTATCAAAAATATGGCTGAAATTGACCATCTCTTCAATAACGGCTGTGTCGTATTGTCCGCCAAGACTGTACAAACCGCTTAAGGTATTTGAAATATGTTGGTAAACTTCTTTATAGCTTAAGACACGTCCTGATGGTGTGGTAAAGGTATTTTCATCATGGCTCTTGATGACCAAAACGCCTTTTCCACCGCTTCCATGTGCCGGTTTTATAACAAAAGATTCCCAGTCTTTGACCATGTCTTTTAGGTTTTTAGCCTCATGTTGATATTCTATCGTGCCAATCAGCCGTGGGGTCGTAATCCCAAACTTTTGTGCCAGTTCTTTGGTCTGTACTTTATCGTCAACCAATGGATATAAATTACGCTTGTTATATTTGGCAATGAACTTGAAGTTGCGGCGGTTCATGCCTAATATTCCGGCCTCGCGCAATTGGCTTGGGGTGGCAAAATATTTTGATAACCACTTAAACATGTTTTTCCCCTTATTTTACCAATGGGCGGAAGCGTTTTAACTCGGTTAGGCGATAGCCTGTGTATGTGCCGAGCATCATGATTAAAAACAGCAAGACAATGTTTAGTTCATTAAATGCAAACATGATGTAGCGAATGGTTTCGTTGCAGATAATGACATAAGTGGCCAAAGCAGCAATCAGACTATAGATAATCTCGCGGCAGGCATTGAATGCGCCTTCTTCCTCCCAAGTGATCGAAGCGCGCTCAATTACCCAAGCCATGATGATTATTGGGAAAAAGGTTGAGGCTGTTCCGATGTCTGAATCGAAACGGTAGCTGAGTTCGGTCATGTATTGGATGATTAAGATAACGCAGACGACAACTGCCGAAATTCTGGGAACAAGCAATAAATTTAGTTTTGAGAACAATGCTCTTATTAATAATCCTAAGCCCATAATGATTGCAAAGCAGAGCAAGCCTGCGCCTAATCCGGTTTTGACCAAGGCCATGGCAATCAGCATCGGGGTGAATGTTCCCATTGTTTTTAACCCGACAAAGTTGCGCACAACGGCAATAACTAAAATTGCCAACGGGAAAACCATCAACCATTTTATGGCACTTTGCTGATTGACCGGCAGGTTATATATTGAGTGGTCATAAGCTTGTTGCTCGTTGGAAAGTTTTGCTCTTTTGCCGGCAAGGTTGAAGGTGTTGGTTACTGATCTTAGTACGGAAAATTTAATGCTGGAATCTTCTCCGCCGGCGATGTCAAGCAGAGAAGTGCCTCCTCTTTGAATAATGATGAAGTCTTTGGGAAGGCCTATTTTTCCAGTAGTTAAATCGTATAATTTCCAGCGGCCGTTCATATAAGCTTCAAGCATAAGGTCCGGTGAAAAGGCTGTTTTTTCTTCCTCAAGTTTTATGCCTCTGGCTAAACGAGAGGCAATGCCTTTATAGGCCAAAAGCTTGCTTATGTTTTCTGCAACATTTTTGGTTGTTTTTTTCATTGGAAGAAAGGCCGTAACCGTTGGTTCGGGAGGAACTTGGTTAAACAGGCGGATTAATTGTTGGGGTAGGTCTCCGTTTTGTTTTAATGCAAGAGAGAGAATTTCTTCTGCGATGGCTTTTTCTTGTTCGCTATATATCGGTTTTTCAGGAACTTGCGGCGCTGGAGCTGCTGTTTTTCCTTTTGCATCTTGATTGTCAAACAAGAGAATTCTATAATAGACGTTTTGCTCTCCTTCTCGTGCAGCGCTGCTAAGGATTACACGATCTTTATCAATTTTTGTTTTATAGCCAGGGGCGACAATATCTTCATCTAAAATCTTGTATTCGTTTGAGCTTTGTGGTTTGGCCAAAGATATTTTAATCGGTTCTCCGTTTGCCGTGAAGTTGACATCTGCTTCGATGGTCCAGATATCTGTACGTTCATGTGGTGCAAATGAAAAACCCCAATATTTTACTTTATAATAAATTTTATAGCCAGCAAAAAGGCAAGAAGCGATAAGGCACAAGGTTAATACGAATCTAATCGTAACGAATGATTTTAGTCTTTCCAGCATGTTTTTCTTCTTTTAATTCAGTGTGTTTGATAAAGCGGTGTCAACGATGGCGCGTCCGGTTAAGATGTTACGTCCGATTAATGCTTGATACTCAAATTTGTCGCGGTTGGCGAGGTTGAATTTGATGTTGGTTAAGACTTCTTTGCCGAGTTTGACGTCCATTCTGACGATATAACGTTTTTCATGGACGTGAAGTCTTTTAATGTCTGCCATGCCGACAACCTTTTTTTCAAAATGGTATTTTTCTCCATTGGTGCGGTTGATTATATCAAATGAAACCCATTTTTCTCCGTCTCTTTCAAAGGGAGTAATGTTATCAGCATCAATTGACGAAGTGGTGGCGCCGGTATCAATGCGGGCGGCTATCGGCGCTTTCATCGGAAGCATGTATACCGGTTCAACTGCGCCGATTGTTCCAAGCATATGTTGGGGGCTTTTTTTTACCTCAACAGCGGGGACAATTTCAGGAAGAGGAGGGGTATTGTGGCTTTGGCAGCCGCTGAGTAAGATACCTGCTAAGAGTGTTGTTAATTTTCTTAAATTTTTCATCTTTTTCTCTCTCTTCTTAATTGTTTTTTAATCTTGTTTGGTTTATCTACAATCAGACAATTTCTTTTAAATGTAAAGTTAATTTTTCTGTCGGTTGGATAATTTTGACCGGCAAAGTTTGTTTTGTTATCGGGAGTGTGATTTTATGAGCGCAGAAATGAATCGAGAAAAAATTGCTCAGATTAAACGTTATAAAAAGTTCAAAAGAATTCAACGCTACCAGAGACAAACTAAAATTAATATTTTGGCAGCAAAGTTTTTTACTTATGCTTCAATTCCTGCATTAACCGCTTGTCCTTCCGTTCATAGTGTTGCTCATAACGATATTAACTCTTCTTTCGAAATATCTTCTGAGATGACAGGGAATAAGATTAATAATTTTGGTATTGATAATGCGGTTAAATATGTAGCTGATATTGACGGCGAGATTTTTTTGAATGAATTAAATCGTCAGCATGATGCTATTACCTCAAAGCCGGCAGGGCAGGCACGCGACTCTTATATTAGGTCATTATATGGAAATATTAATTACTGCAATTTGGCGGTTATTACTGCCATGAAGCGCTCTGAGGCAGATTATTTGCAGCCGTTTTTATCTGATTTGGAGAATCCGGCTCGGTGCCAATCTTTTATTGATTATGTAAAGAAAACTCATCCTGATTGTATTCGAGCTTTTGATAATGCCAAAACTGCGAATCTGAAACGCGGTGATATTGTTATTCTTAATGTTGCAAGGCGCGATGAAAATGCTGTTACTGCCAGTGGTAAGCATACCGTAACCTTTGATGGCAAAGAATTTATTAGTTTTAATTCTACCAAAAAATATGGTGTTACATCCCAAAGCGGCGATGTTATTGATATGAAAAAGCTGCGTAAAAAAGAGCTTACGAAACGTATAGAATCGATGCCTTATTCTGAAGCTATGGGATATTTAATGCATTTGGTACAACGCAAAAGTAAAGATAATAATGCAAAAACTTATGTGCCGGCCTTGGATGTTTTTGCTCAAAATAAATTGGGCAAAGCTATTTCATTTGACATTTAATATAGAAACGGTTATTCTTGCGTAACTTTTTAATTATTGTGTAACCTAAAATAATTTTGCTATGTCAAATGAAGAATTAATGCTGAGTTTGTTTTCTAATGAAGCAGCCCAGATTATTGAGAAAAATTTGCAGGTCATTGAAGCAACTATTGTTTTGCCGTGTCATAGAAAAGTAAAAAACTGTCTGCTTATTATCTTGAATGAAGGTGAAAGTAATGAGATGGGACTAGTTTATGAAAAAGATACTACATATAGTTATCGATTGGCCGGGCCTGTAAGGTATTATTGATTAGTGAAGAGGCGTTTTTTTTATGAGAGCGCCTCTTTTTTATTTTTTTATAAAAAAATTCACAAGATTTAAATTTTTTACTAGACAAGATGAAAAATATGTTTTATAAGTCTTTTCGTTGCCGATGCTCGGGTAGCTCAGTTGGTAGAGCAGAGGACTGAAAATCCTCGTGTCGGCGGTTCAATCCCGTCCCCGAGCACCATTTCAAAGCCTTGATTTTCAAGGCTTTTTTTGTTTTTGTAACAAACTGTTTTCTGCTTTGACTTTATTCAGTAAGCAAATAGTAAGCCTAATCTGATCGATCCGAGAGAGATAAAAATCTCAATTGGCTATATTTCACTTTTGAATTAAACAAGATGTATGTTTTTATATTATATATAAGTTAAGAGAAATATTTAATTAAAAGGAAAAATATTTTTACTGATTCAGTAAAACGTTCAAAAAGGTTCGTTTATTTGTTGTATTAATAAAGGCATCATACATACATTTTTTTCTATTTTCAAGATATATTTTTTTATTTATGCAAACCCTTGTAATATAAATATTTTTCGTTGTTTTTACAATAAGATAGCAATTTTATCTTCAAAAGTGAAGCTTTTTGAAGATAGCGATTCGGTATGTACATAGGTTATATACAAAATAACGAGGATAAAGCAGAGCAAATTCG
>CALXTD010000003.1 GCA_944391315.1 uncultured Alphaproteobacteria bacterium
AGCAAAGGCGACGGTGTTCCTGCCGGTGGTAATGATGTCTTTTCGGGCGCTCCTTCGGGAGCCGGCTGGGACGCAGGAGCAGCAGCTCCGGCCGCTGACTTAGATGACGATATTCCGTTCTAAGGATAAAAGCCATAACAAAAAAAGCACACTTCAACGAGTGTGCTTTTTTTGTTACATGGTATAAGTTGACATAAAGTCCTCCAAGTCTTCCTCAGATGGTTCTTCCCAAAAAATAAGCGAGCTTTGTTTGAAAAGCGCCATCTCTTTGTAAATAGATTTATACGAAGCATTTTTACCTCGGCATAACGTGTTATAATCTTTGGCAAGATAAAAAGTCAAACAACAAACCACATAGTTCAGATAATGCTTCAAACGCTTATCTTTAATTTCGGGAAGGGAAGTGGAAAGCATTTCCTCAACTTCCAAAAACTCGCGAAATGTATCAGGATACATCAAATTATGAGCCTCTTTCTCAATTAACTCCGGATCGGAAAGATGAAAGGGAAAACAAGAAAAAGGATTAATAAGCGCAGCATCTTTTCCATTAAGAGGATAGCGTCGCCTCAAAAGTTTTTCGGCACAGGAAGAAAGAATAGCCAGTAGAGAAAGACGCCTGAGATGATCTTGGGCATCAATTTTGTGACTGTACTTTTTGTAAAAATGAAACTTTAAGAAAGCCCGCAAACAAAGGTGCATTTTTTGAATATCATCTTCAAGATTTTGATTGATAGGAAAATCAGCGAGATAATCGTCAAAAGAGACTTTTATTTGGGCAATGGTCGCTTCATTTTTTTTCTTTCTCTCTTCTTGTTCAAGTCGAACTTGCTCAAGAAGCTTCTTTAATTCATCAGGATAATCTTCTTCCCCGACATTAAAGACGAGCTTATCATTCATTTTCAACAAGGAGATAAAATCCTCCCCAAAAGAGAATTTCTACCTGAATTTTTTCCCACGGCCACCGAAAAAAGGCGGCATCTTACCGGAATAATACTTGTTGCTGATAAAAATCGGCAAACTCGGATCATCAACGGAACCGTCTTCAACTTTTTTGATTTTGTTAATAACAAACTTGCGTTGTTTCATAAAATTATTATCCATAAGCATAAAAATTGAGAATTAATAATAAGTAAATTAAGAGCAATCCAACACGGTAAGATAAAAATGGCAAGAAAAAACATAAGGCTCTAAATCGCGTTTTAAGGCTCACAGAGAGATTCTTTATTAACTTTTTTCATGAGTAAAATTTTAAAAATCAAAAATAAGGCACTTTTTTTGCCCACAGAGAGCAAACTGCTGTTCATAAGTTGGTAAAAGTGCTGGTTAAGCAAAGTGCTTTTTGCTATATTAGCGTCAGAATTAAAGTAAAAGAAAAGGAAAACCATGACAGAAGAAACAGAAAACCTGTCCGCTCCAAGCAATGCGGAAGGAATTATGCCGGTCGAAATTTCGGAAGAAATGCGCCGTTCATACTTGGATTATGCCATGAGCGTTATTGTTGCGCGTGCCTTGCCGGATGTCCGAGACGGATTAAAGCCGGTTCACCGCCGCATTATCTACGGCATGTATGAAGCCGGTTATGATTACAACAAACCTTATCGTAAATCAGCCCGTATCGTGGGTGATGTAATGGGTAAATATCACCCGCACGGCGACGCCGCGATTTATGATTCCATGGTTCGTATGGCACAACCGTTTTCAATGAGATTACCTTTGGTCGACGGACAAGGAAACTTCGGCTCTATGGATGGTGACAGCGCTGCCGCCATGCGTTATACCGAGGCTCGCTTGGAAAAAGTCGCCCATGCCATGATTGAAGATATTGATAAAGACACGGTTGATTTTGTTCCAAACTATGATGAAACCTTGCAAGAACCGTCAGTCTTGCCGGCCCGTTATCCAAACCTTTTGGTAAACGGCGCCAATGGTATTGCTGTCGGTATGGCAACCAACATCCCTCCGCATAACTTGGGCGAGGTTTTGGACGCTTGCTGCGCTTATATTGATAATCCTGACATCACGATTGATGACCTGATTAACATTGTCCCAGGGCCGGACTTCCCAACCGGAGGTTTAATTTTGGGGCAGGGCGGCGCCAAGTCAGCTTATTACACCGGCCGCGGCTCGGTCATGATGCGTGCAAAATGCACGATTGAGGAGCTGCATAAGGATAAAGAAGCAATTATTGTCCACGAAATTCCTTATCAGGTCAATAAAGCCGCAATGATTGCCCGCATTGCCGAGTTGGTCAAAGACAAAAAAATCGAAGGCATTTCCGAAATCCGAGATGAATCAGACCGCCAAGGTGTCCGCGTTGTTATTGAAATAAAGCGTGATTTTCAGGCAAATGTTATTTTGAACCAGCTTTATAAATTCACACCGCTGCAAACCAGCTTTGGTATGAATATGCTGGCCATTAACGCCGGCCGCCCGATGATGATGAACTTAAAGGACATTATCTCGGCGTTCGTTAATTTCCGTGAGGAAGTTGTTCGTCGTCGGACGATATTTGAACTAAACAAAGCCCGCGACAGAGCTCATGTCTTGGTCGGTTTAGCAATTGCGGTTGAAAACCTTGATCCGGTAATTGAGTTGATTCGTTCTGCACCCACGCCGCAAGATGCCAAAGATGCCTTAATTTCAAGAGCTTGGCCTGCCGGAGAAGTTGAAGCCCTTGTTCAACTGATTGATGAACCGGATAGAAAGGTTGAAAACGGCTATTATCATCTGTCAGAAGATCAAGCCAGAGCCATTTTGGACTTAAAACTTCAACGCTTGACCGGCTTGGAAAGAGACAAAATTCATGGCGAATTGAGAGACTTAGGCGAAGAAATTAAGAGATGCCTTGAAATTTTGGCATCACGCGAAAAACTCTTCAGCATCATCCGTGATGAATTTGTCGCTATTAAGGACGAATATGCAACCCCGCGCCGCACCAAGATTGAAGATATCGAATATGATACCGATATTGAGGCCTTGATTCAGCGTGAAGAAATGGTCGTAACCGTAACCGAAGCCGGTTATATCAAGCGTGTTCCGCTTAATGCTTATAAGGCACAGCGCCGCGGCGGCAAAGGAAAATCCGGCATGACCACGAAGGAAGAAGATTTTGTAACCAGATTGTTTGTGGCCTCAACCCACACGCCGGTTCTGTTCTTCTCTTCAAAAGGCCAAGTTTATAAAATGAAGGTTTATAAACTGCCGCTTGGCTCGCCAACGTCAAAAGGAAAGCCGTTTATTAACTTGTTGCCGTTGAGTGATGGCGAAAACATTACGACAATTATGAAGCTGCCTGAGAATGAGGCCGATTGCGAGAATATGTCAATTATGTTTGCCACGGCTCAAGGTAATGTCCGCCGCAATTCTCTGATGGACTTTGTAAATGTTCAGTCCAATGGTAAGATTGCGATGAAACTTGATGAAGGCGACAAACTGGTAAATGTTCGTATTTGTACGGAAGATGAAGATGTAATGCTTGCTACCAAGAGCGGTAAATGCATTCGCTTCCCTGTACCTGAGGTCAGAATGTTTGTCGGCCGCAATTCAACCGGTGTTCGCGGCATTAAGCTGAGCGAAGGCGATACGGTTATTTCAATGTCAATCTTAGACCATGTTCAAGCAACAATGGAAGAAAGAGATGAATATTCAAGAATTTCTTCTGCAATCAAGCGCTTGCAGTCTGAACGTGGTGATGACAGTGAAATCAAGCTGGAAGAAACCGGCATTGAACTCAAAGACTTGACCGCCGAAAAATATGCGGAAATGAAGGAGAAAGAACAGTTTATCTTAACCGTAACTACCACCGGTTATGGCAAGAGAACCTCTTCTTACGAATACCGCATTACCGGTCGCGGCGGACAAGGTATCGCCAATATGGAAATGTCTGCCCGCAACAAAGAAGTTGCAAGCTCTTTCCCGATTGAAGACAACCAACAGATTATGATGGTAACCGACGGCGGCAAACTGATAAGAATGGCCGTTGACGGCATCCGCATTGCCGGAAGAAAAACCCAAGGTGTCATCTTGTTCCGCATGGTTGATAACGAGAAGGTTGTCTCTGTCACCAAGCTTGAAGCCGATGAGGGCGATGATGAAGAGCTTGAGGACGAGACCGGAACCGAACCTTTGGGCGAAAGCGTTGCCGATATTGATGACGCTGCCGTTGAAGAAGTCAGTGAACCGGAGGTCGATTCCGCAGAATAATATCTGCCAAAGCAATAAAAAAGCAGCTTCAGAATGAGGCTGCTTTTTTCGTAAAAACAAATTATTGACTAGCCCAAATAATGCGGTTTAGTAACTTAATATCACTGATATTGATTTCAGAAATGTTAGAATGTTTTGCCAGAGAACAAACGGTAATAACATTATCTGTCCGGTACAAAAATTCTTTAATCATGATTTCACCTGATTTTAACAAAATCAAAATTCTATCTTTTTGCCGAATTTCCGAGCGCTTTTCCAAGACCAAAGTCGTTCCGAAATTATACAGCGGCTCATAACTGCGCGAGTCAAGGTTAACCACATAGGTATTTTCTGAAAAAGACGGAGAATCAATTTTTCCCCAAACAGAAGTATCAAAAGCATTACAATCAGACTGACCCAGTGCCGAAAGATAAACATGGGGCAGAGTGCTTGGCTGTCGAATGGGCTTGTTTTCTGCCAAAAAATAAAAATCAGCAAAATCCATATGGCAAGTTGAAAGAATTTTGTTCAAACTTTCTAAAGAAGGCCATCTTTTTTTGCCATCATCACGCAAGCGTTTGCTTTTATTAAAAGTTGTGGGATCAAGACCGGATTTTTTAGCCAGAGCTGATAACGAAAGACCGTTTTGTTTTGCAAGTTTATCAATGGCGTCCCAAATTTGTTCATATTGCATAATTTTATTCCAAAAAATATTATGGTTGTATTAAAAATGGTTTTTCAAAGATAAGTAGTTGTTTACAAATCAATAGCATATAAAAAATAATATATCAATTTAAAATAGCAATAGTAAAAGGAAAATTTATTTAGAATTAATTAACATTTTTTTTGTAATATCGCACGCGTGAAAGGGGTAAAAATGCTCGAAATAACGGAAGAAATAGCGCATATTCAAGGAGTACCGAAAAAGCTTATCGTCTTTTTGCATGGTTATATCGACAGCGATACAGGGCTGGAAAGAGTTATCGGAAGCTTTACCTCAAAACTCAAAGACTGCGCCTTACATATTCCTCAAGCCCCACTGGTTTGTGAGCTTCATGAGAGAAAGCGCCAGTGGTATTCAATGCATCGTTTTGACCCAAATGATGACCGCAAAACCGTTCCGACTATGGAAGAGTGCTCTGCTTTATATAACAAAATGCAGCTGGGGTTTGCAGAGGCAGATGCTTACTTATTGCCCTATATAGAAAATTTACTGAACGAATACCAGCTTGAAGCAAAAAATTTGTATATTTGCGGCTTTTCTCAAGGCGCAATGCTGGCTTTGTATACCTCTTTGATGATGGAAGAAAAAATCGGCGGATGTGTTAGTTTTTCTGGAATTTTGGCCGCTAGTAAATATATTGAAAAACACGTCAAAAGCCATCCAAAAACCTTGCTGATTCATGGTGACGCAGATAATCTTGTTCGCTTTGAGGCGATGAACTTCACCAAAGAAAAGCTTAAAGCCCTGAATGTTCCGGTAAAAACTTATGTTGTCAAGGGCGGACAGCACCGCATAACCGAAGACGGGCTTGCCGCTGCGCTAAAATTTATTGAAAAATAAGCCTGTTACAGGAATGGCGCCGGATTAATTAAGCCACCGTCTTTAAGATAATTATTTTCCTCCCGCTCAAGCTTTAATGGGCTGAAACGGCCAAAGCTTCTGTCATAAATTTCGCTATAGTTTCCAACATCGGCAAGAGCTTTTTTAACCCAGTCTGGCGTCAGCCCGAAGGAAAGCCAGAGCTTAGGATCTTCGCCAAAAAGGTTTCTTTGAGATGTGTTTCTAAGACCGACTTTTACCGCGGCATTGTGATAATTAACGCCATAAACATCAGAGAGCTGCAAGGCATTAACTACCCAGCGAGCAATCATTTGAAGCTTAAGATTTTCATTGGAAGCATATAAATAAACAGGGACGAGGGCAACCGGCTCAGGAAGAAGCTTAATTCCGCTTTCTTCATCATCATAGTCTCCAAAATGAGTTTCTTTTACGCCGGAAAGAAAAATTCTGTTTCCGGTAAGCAACCGACAACGATTGAGCAAGAAGGATTGGAGGGCTGCATTTTTTGAAGAAAAGGTGAGTGGCTTGAGGTTGAGGCCGTATTTATTATTGTATTCTTCAAGATTATTGAGCTCAGGGGAATCAGCAACAACACAGACTGTTGCATTTTTGAAGTCTTCCATAGATTTTGTTTTTTGAGCATTGCGAGCAAGGAAAGCCTGCTGATCATAATAAAGCAATACAGCCGGAGAATAACTTGAAGTCGAGTCTGCTTTTGCTGAATTGGCTAATCCGCCAAGCATAAAGTCAATTTTTCCTGTTTTAAGTGCTTTAGAAACATTATCAGCTTTAACGTCAACCATAGAAAATCTGTCGCCACGCCCAAAAACTGCATAAGACATTGCTCGACAAATATCAGCATCAAACCCTTTCCATTTTCCGTCTTCGGTTTTTGCGGCATAAGCCGGAGCCGATAAATCTGTTCCGCAGCGAATTTCTCCGCGACTGTTGATAAAACGCAAACCGGCATCGGCCGCGTTTGCACTAGACTGTGCGGTAATAAAAAACAGAGAATAGAGAGCGAATAAATGCTTAAATTTCATTTTTTTTAACCAATTCATGACTATAATTGAACAAGCTAAGAAACATAATAAGGTATTTTTTATGAAAAGTAAGACTTTTTTGCAACTTATCATATATTGTTTTTCAATTTTATTGAGCTTTTCGGTTGCAGCAATGTCTCCTCAGGAGCAAGAGATAAAAAATTGGGCCCAGTCCAGAGGCAATGAGCTCTTGGCCGCATTAAAAGAAAATGACTTGCCTAAGAAATATAAAATGCTGGATGATTTGTATGGGCAATATGTCGATTCGAATTATATAGCCCGCTTTGTTATGGGCAAATATTGGCGCAGAATGACGGATTCTGAGCAGCAGACATTTCAGGCTTTGTTTCATCGCTATGCCTTGGCGTTATATAAAACTTACCCGCTGGATTTTGGTAATAGCATTAGCTTTAATATCACAAATGTTCGCGACGAAAATGGCCGTATAAGCGTTTATGCTCAAATTCATCAGCAAAATGTGTCTCCTGAAGATGCTCTTCAAGATATACTCGTAGAATTTAATATCAGGCGCGAGGGGAGTGCGCTTTTGCTAACCGATATAAAAATAGCAGAAAGCAGCTTGAGTATTGCTTATCGCAATAAGTTTTATCAAATGATGATGGAAGACGACGAGGAAATTACATGGTTTTTAGAAGATTTTGAGGTTCTGGTTCGGTCAATCGAAACTAAAAACGAACAAAAACTCAAATTATATCAAGATGCTGGTAATTATATGTAATAAAAACCTTGAAATTATGATAGAGTAAAGCTATTATCGCGACAGATTAAAAATAAATAACAAAGGCTTTAAAATGAGTAATGAACAGATAAAAGTAAGATTTGCTCCGAGTCCGACCGGATTTATGCATATCGGAAACACCAGAACAGCATTGTTTAACTGGCTGTTAGCTAAAAAGCTCGGTGGCAAATTTATGCTGAGAATTGATGATACGGATATTTTGCGCTCTAAAAAAGAATATGAAGATGCCATAAGAGAGGCTTTGGTTTGGCTAAAACTTGATTGGTGTGAAGAGGCCAGACAATCAGCCAGAACCGAAAGATATAAAGAAGTAGCGCAAAAGCTAATGCAAGAAGGCCGCATATATGCATGCTATGAAACGCCGGAAGAGCTTGAGTTTATGAGAAAAAGACTTTTAAACAAAGGCTTGCCGCCGATTTATGATCGCTCAGGATTAAAGCTGACCCAAGCACAAAAAGAAGAATATGAAAAACAAGGCCGTCGCCCGCACTATCGTTTTAAATTAGAAGACGGTGAAATTTTTTGGAACGACTTAGTCCGCGGAGAGTGCCGCTATAGTGAAAAAAATCTGAGTGATCCGGTTATTATCAGAGAAGATGGCAGCTTCTTATACCACTTGCCGTCGGTAATTGATGATGTTGACTTTGGAATTACGCATATTGTTCGTGGTGAAGACCATGTAACCAATACCGCCGCGCAGATACAAATGTTTGAGGCTATCGGCGGAAAAGTTCCAAGCTTTGCACATTTACCTTTATTGACCGGAAAAGAAGGAAAATTATCAAAACGTTTGGGCAGCTTGGGTGTAAGAGAATTGCGCGCCGAGGGTGTTGAGGCAATGGCAATCTGCTCGTTTTTAGCAAAACTGGGCACCTCAGAAGCCATTGAACCTTATTATAGCCTTGATGAATTGGCTCAAAGTCTTGATTTTTCAAAGATTGGGCGTTCACAACCAAAATTTGATGAAGCAGAGTTAAAGCATTTTAACACCAGATTAGTTCACAATCTGCCTTATGCAGAAGTAAAATCGCGCTATGATATAAGCGAGAGCTTCTGGAATGCAATCAAAGGAAATATAAAAATCGCTGATGATGTCAAACTTTGGAAGTCAATTTGTCAGGATGAGTTATCGCCTAAAATTGAGGATTCGGAGCTGACTAATAAAGGGGCAGAGCTTTTACCGTTGGAACCATGGAATGAAGAGACCTTTGGCTCTTGGATTAAGGCCTTAAAAGAAGCGAGCGGAAAAAATGGTAAAGAACTTTATCATCCGGTCAGATTAGCCTTAACCGGCATGGAAGACGGTCCGGAGCTTAAAGTCTTACTGCCGCTAATCGGTTGGAATAAGGCTCAAAAAAGACTCAAAGGCATAAAAGCATAAGTTGTAAGAAGAGAATGTTTGACAAAGTGTAATTTTCTTTTGCATTTTTGCAGAAATGTAATATCTTAGAGCCGAATAGGAATAGAATATATTAACTTATGGAACTCTAAATGTTTAAAACTCTGTCATCATTAATCAGTACAATGTTCTTTTTTGCGGTTATCGGAGTGATAGTCGCTATTACCGTGTTTTGGAAAATAACACAGGATTTGCCTGATTTTCATCAGCTCGAAAAATATGAACCGCCTGTAACCACACGTTTGTACGCAGGTGACGGACAACTGCTGATGGAATATGCCGCACAAAAAAGATTATTTGTGCCGGAGAGTATGATTCCCGAAAAAGTAAAACAAGCTTTTATTGCGGCAGAGGATAAAAGCTTTTATAGCCATGCCGGCATAGATTTTTTCGGTATAGCACGTGCTGTTATCAGCAACTTAAAAAATCTGGGATCGGGCAGAAGACCTTCAGGCGCTTCAACCATTACTCAACAGGTTGCAAAAAACTTTTTGCTGAGTTCAGAATTGTCAATAACCAGAAAGCTAAAAGAAGCGGTTTTGGCAACCAGAATGGAGCAAACATTTAGCAAACAACATATCTTAGAGTTGTATTTGAACGAAATTTATTTAGGCAACCGCTCTTATGGTGTGGCCGCAGCGGCTCTTAATTATTTTGGAAAATCATTAAATGATTTGGAGTTGGAAGAAGTTGCCTATTTAGCCGCTTTACCCAAAGGCCCGAATAATTATAATCCAAAGACCAAATATGAAGCAGCCGTAGCTCGCCGAAATTGGGTTTTGGGCCGCATGCATGAAGATGGCTATATTACCGAAGACGAAATGATAATCGCGCAAGGTAAACCGCTCAAAACCGTAGACCGCGGTGCAGAATTTTTGCAAGACGCTGATTATTTCAGTGAAGAAGTCCGCCGCGAGGTTAAAGAGATGTTTGGCGAAGACGCTTTGTATGAAGGCGGCTTGATTGTTCGAACAACTTTGGACCCAAAACTGCAAAAAATCGCTACAGAGTCTTTTCGAAAAGAAATCGAAAATTATGATATTCGCCATGGCTACAGAGGCCCGATAGCAGAGCTTGATATCAACAGCGATTATGCCGAAGATTTTAAGAAAATTCAAAAACCTAAAGGAGCTAAGGAAAATTGGCAAATCGCTTTGGTAACAGAGGTTTATACAGACAGAGCTGAGATAAAAATTCGCGACGGCGGAAGAGGAGAGGTTCCGTTAGCATTGATTGGATGGGCTAGAAAAAATCTTAAAAATCAAGGAATAAGCGATGCTCCAAAATCGGTTAAAACGGTTTTAAAGCAAGGCGATGTCATCTTGGTTGAAAAAGCCACAGATAAAGTCATAAAAGACAAGAAGGTAAGCGAAGATAGCTATGAACTGCGTCAAGTTCCCGATGTCGAGGGCGGATTAATAGCGCTAGACCCACATACCGGTAAGGTTTTGGCCATTGTCGGTGGTTATGACTTTGATAAGTCACAATTTAACCGCGCCACCCAAGCAAGACGTCAAACCGGTTCTTCATTTAAGCCGATTGTCTATCTTGCTGCATTGGAAAACGGTTATTCTCCAACCGATTTGATTTTGGATGCGCCGTTTGTTTTGGATCAAGGTGCCGGCTTGCCGAAATGGAAACCTGTTAATTATTCCAAAAAGTTTGACGGTTTAACCACTATGCGTCAGGGCTTGGAAAAGTCTCGCAATCTGATGACCGTAAGATTAGCTCAGGATTTGGGCATGAAAGAAGTTTGTGAATACGCCAAAAAGCTTGGCGTGAATGACCACTTGCCTGAATTACTTTCTATGTCTTTGGGCGCAGGCGACACAAAACTGATTGACTTGTCAACGGCTTATGCCATGATGGTCAACGGCGGCAAAAAGATTAAACCATATTTTATTGAGCAAATTCAAGACCGTAACGGCAAAACAATTTATAAGCATGATACCCGTGTTTGCACCGATTGCAAAGCCCAAAAGTGGGAAAATCAAGATGTTCCGCAGCTTACAGATGCCAGAGAACAAGTCATTGACCCGCTATCAGCTTATCAAATGGTGAGCATGCTTGAAGGCGTTGCCACAAGAGGAACAGCAGCCAGATTGCGTTGGTTAAAAAAACATCTGGCCGGCAAAACCGGAACATCAAATGATAGTAACGACGCTTGGTTTATGGGCTTTTCTCCGGATTTGGTTGTCGGAACTTATGTCGGGTTTGATGAACCGCGAACATTAGGCCGCCGCGAAACCGGCTCAACCGCTGCTCTTCCGATATTCTATGACTTTATGGAACAAGCCTTAAAAGGCAAACCCGATGTTCCGTTCCGTATTCCGAATGGAATAAGACTTGTCAGAATCAATTACAAAACCGGAAAGCCGGCTGTCCCGCAAGACAAGTCGGTCATAACCGAGGCTCTGAAGCCTGATTTTGATTTCAACAATCGCCAGCGCGTTATCGGTGATGATAATGCCGAAGGCGGAACCCAATCAAGCAATGCGGTTTATAATGAACAAAGCAATGATGATTTTCAGCTTGGAACACAATATTAATAATAAGGAAAAATAAACAGATGAAAGCCGAAACACAAGAACTTATTGATGAAATAAAACACTCGACCGAATTATTACGGAGGTCGGTTTGACTACGAAAACTCAAAAATAAGATTAGATGAGCTCACAGCTTTATCCGAAGATACAAAGCTTTGGGAAGATGCCGCACGTGCCAAAAAGCTGATGAGCGAAAAAACAGCTTTGGAAGAAAAACTTCAAAATTACGAACATCTATGCCAAAGCCTTGACGAGATGAGCGAGATGGCAGTCTTGGCAGAAGAAGATGGCGATGAGGCTCTTCAAGCAGATGTAATGGCTCAATTAGAAAGCTTGAAACAAAACGCCAAACATCAAGAGCTTGATGCCCTTTTGAGCGGAGAAGTTGACGCCAATGATACATATTTAGAGGTTCATGCCGGTAGTGGCGGAACCGAGGCACAAGACTGGGCCGAAATGCTCTTAAGAATGTATACACGTTGGGCCGAACAACATGGCTATAAAGTTGAATATATTGAAGAAACGGAAGGCGAGGTTGCCGGTTTAAAGTCTGCAACCATAAAGATAAGTGGACATAATGCTTACGGCTGGCTCAAGTCAGAAAGCGGCGTTCACCGTCTGGTGCGTATTTCGCCGTTTGACAGCGCCGGCAGAAGACACACAAGCTTTGCCTCAATCGGAGTTTATCCGGTTGTTGATGATGATATTGAGATAAATATTAACGAGGCAGATTGCCGTGTTGATACCTATCGAGCTTCCGGTGCCGGCGGACAACATATTAATAAAACCGATTCGGCGGTAAGAATAACCCATATTCCGACCGGAATTGTTGTCCAATGCCAAACCCAGCGCTCACAGTTCCAAAACCGCGAAAGCGCATGGAAAATGCTGAAATCACGTTTGTATGAAATGGAATTAAAAAAGCGCGAGCAAAAGGAACAAGACATGAGAGACGCTCAAGGTGATATCGGTTGGGGATATCAAATCCGCTCTTATGTACTTCAGCCTTATAAAATGGTAAAAGACTTACGAACAGAGGTTGAAACATCTGATTGCAAAGCTGTGCTTGATGGCGATATTGATATGTTTTTATCCGCAGCTTTGGCAGCAAAGGTAGGCTAGGTATGAAAAAAATGGTTATGTTTATCGGGATTGTAATTGGATTATACATCGCTTTTTGCGCAACGGTATATTACTATCCGCAGTATTTCTTTTATAATCCGGATAAACAAGCCTCAGACAGCGCAATAGCGATTGAAAAATATGGATATAACATTAAGGAAGTCAAATTTCGCTCAGCCGACGGAACAGAGTTGAGTGGTTGGTATGTTCCGCAAAAAGGCAGCAAAAAGGTCATCGCCTTTATGCATGGAAATTCTTATAATGTCGGAAAATTTTACAAAAAGCTTGTGCCTTTGCTCGATGCCGGATACAGCATATTTGCCGGAGAATATAGGGGCTTTGGCGGTGTAAAAGGAAAAATAACCCAAGCCGGATTGGAGCAAGACGCCATAGCTGCGGTAGAATATCTGCATCAACAAGGCTGGAAAAATAATCAAATCATCATTTACGGAATGTCGCTTGGTTCTCATATGGCGGTTAATACGGCAGAAAAACTGCAAAAAGACGGAAAATTTGCCGCAGTTGTACTGGAAGTTCCTTTTGACAGTCTTTTGAATGTGGTTAAAGAGGTTGTCTTTGTTCCGCTGCCGCTGGAGACAATTATTAAAGATAAATATGACAATGTCGCCGCAGTAAAAGAGATAAAAAGCCCGATTTTGATTATGGGCGGAGAAAAAGACACGGTAGTGCCGGTAACCTTGGCCAAAAGATTATATGCCGAAGCACCGGAACCCAAAGATATAATTATTTACGAAGAAGGTGGGCATAACGATTTGTATGACCTAAAGAATTATAACGAGCTTATTGAGTGGTTAAAGAACAAATAAATGGCAAAAGAAACGATAAAAAAATATAAAAAATATAAGCTGTTAGATTACTTTGGTGTAATCTTTCTCAGCTTATTTTTGTTCTTTGTCTGGCATTTGTATAAAGGACCGATAGCCGTACCGTTTTTGAAACCTTATATCATACAGGCCTTAAACGGCAGTGAAGATTATCAGGTGTCATTGGATTCTGTTAACATAGAGCTGGTCCGCTCCATTCAGCCGATAAAAATTATTGCCAATAACATTGTCTATAAAAAGGCCGATGACAGCTTTGTTATTAATGCGCCGCGCACTTCCGTATCCTTTAGTTTAAGAGCTTTGCTGCGCGGTATTATTGCGCCGAGTGCCATAGAAGTCGATTCTCCGAATATTTATGCCTTTACCAGTTATGGAATAGAGGCCGGAAAAACCAATGAAGCAAATAAAAAGAAAATCGAATATTATTCCAATATGTTGGAAGATTTTTTAGAAAGATATAACTCCGGTGATAAATATTTTGTAGAAAATTATATTAATGAAATCGCCATAAAAAATGCAAGCTTCGAGTTTCATGAAGTTGACTTAGGCCGCAAGTGGACCCTTAACGATGTGAACTATCATTTTGAACGTGAAGGTGAACAAATTTATACCGAAGCCAATGCTTTGTTTACAATAAACAACAACACATCTTCCGTTGGGATAGAAGTTGCTTTTGATAACAACAAAAAGGACTTAAACCTAAAGAGCTATTTCTCCGATGTTATTCCGTCAGATATTGTGAATAGCTTTGTTGAAGAAAAACAAAGAAAAGAACTTTATCAAATAAATTTACCGCTAAGCGGTTCTCTTGAAACAAATATTGCGCTAAAAGGAATTATTAATGAGCGCAAAAAAATATTAGATGATTTGGATAACGCGGTAAAAAAAATAAAGCTGCAGTTAGAAGGCGGGCAGGGAAACATCATGTTTACCTCAGACGAGGCCTTCAAGTATGATATTTCGTCTTTCACGTTGGATGGCACCATAGAAGGCGGGCTAAAACAGCTCAAGGTATCAGGAGCAGAATTTGACCTTGGCGGGCAAAAGATGACTCTTGGTTTTGAGGTCAGCGGATTAAAAAATTATATTTTAGAAGATTCTCTAAAAGACATAAAAGCCGTGATTACCGCTAACATCAAAAACCTAAAGTTTGATGACTTACCAAAATATTGGCCGAGATATATTGGCGAAAGCGCTTGGAAATGGTGCGAAGACAGTCTGTTTGTCGGCACCGCCAAAGACGGCGAGTTTCGCTTTGATTTTGGATATGATAAAAAGAAAAAGGCCGTTGTTTTCCAAGAGTTGAAAGGAAAGGTCTATGCCGAAGATTTAACAGTCAGATACATAAACACCATGCCGGTTATAACAAATGTCTATGGTGAGGCTTTATTTGATTCAAACAGCATCACGGTAAATATTGATAAGGGAAAATCAGACGGTGTGATTTTAACCGGCGGTTATGTCCGACTTTATGATTTAGATAAATATAATAACTATGCCGATATTGAGCTAAAAACAGAATCTTCCGTGACAGATGCCTTGAGGTTAATTGATAATCCGCCGCTAAATTTTGTAAAAGACATGAAAATTCCGGCAGATAGATTGAGCGGCGAGGCCTCAACCACAGTCAAGCTTGATTTGGAGTTAAAAGAAGATTTAGCATCAGACGAGGTCAAAGCAGATGTCAAATCCACCTTGACTAACGTCACGATGAAAGACGTTATTGACGGAAAAAATTTAACTTCTCAGGTGCTGGAATTAAGCGTAAATAATAACGAGCTTTTGCTAAGCGGTGCCGCAGAAATAGATGGCATTCCGTTAACCTTTGAGTGGAATGAAAACTTCAAACAAAAGGCTGAAAAAACAAAATATGACATCAGCTTTAAGCTAGATGATAAAGTCAAGAAAAAATTAGGTCTGGATAAAATTGAATATATAAATCCGCCTTATATTGAAGGCTATGCCGATGTTGCGGCCCAAATCAGCATATCAGATGATAAAAAAACAAAAATAGATATGAATGCCGATATAAAAAATGCCGCTATTGATTACTCGTTTTTGGGCTTTAGAAAATTATCCGGTTCTGACGGAAATATTATGGCCGAAATTGAGGTTAATGGCAATAAACTCAGCGGAATACCGTCATTTTCGTTGTCAAAGCCGGACTTTAATTTGAGCGGAAAAATTGAACTGGATAAATCCGGAAGTGTAAAAATAATTGACATTGATACCATAAAAGGCCCAAAAACAAACGCACGTGCAAAAATAGAATGGGCAGAAGAAAATAAAAAACCACTGATAAAAGTCAATGTATCCGGAAACAGCTATGATTTGGCCGAGTTTTTTGAACGCCGCGAAGCCGACAGCAAGAAAAAAGCCGTTCAAGACGAAAAAAAACAAGCAGAACAAGAAGAACTGGAGCTTGAGAATATTACGGACACAGATATAAATATTGCGGTTAATCGCTTGTGGACCAATAAGTTTGTCTCAATCAGCAGCTTTGCCGGTACAGCAAAAGTCAGGAAAAACATCGGCTTGCACGAGCTTCACATGATAGGAAATTATGGAAACAGTAAGGAAGTCAAACTAAAAGCCGACTATGTGCCTAAACCCAATAATGAATATTACCTCTCAATCACAAGTAATAATGCCGGTAGCACTTTTAAGGTATTAAGAATATATGATGATATAAGCGGCGGAAACCTAAAGATTGAGGCTAAGAAAGGCGCTGATAAAAAATTTATCGGACATGCCTCAATCAGAGATTTCAACTTGCATAACACGCCGGTACTGGCAAAAGTTTTGAGTATGGCCTCTTTGACCGGTATTGTCGGAATGTTATCAGGTGAGGGAATAGCTTTTTCTCATTTGGATGCTCCCTTTGAATATAAAAACAAGATATTGAATGTCACAGACGCCCGTGCTTTTGGTAATGTTTTGGGGATTACAATGACCGGTGAGTATAATTGGGGCAAAGAAGAAGTCAGCGGAAAAGGCGTTATTGCACCGGCATATAGCATTAACAGCTTTTTAGGAAGCATTCCTCTGGTCGGCAATTTGTTAGCCGGCAAAGATGGTACCGTGTTTGCGGCCAACTACTCAATTAAAGGCAAAATCGACGATGTAAAAGTCAGCATAAACCCGCTGTCTGCGTTAAGCCCAGGGTCTTTAAAAGACCTGTTCTCTTCACTATTTGGAAGCCAAGACAATGTCAAAAATTAGAATTGGACTGGATTTTCATGGTGTAATTGATACAAATCCAAGTTATTTTAAGGAGTTTTGCTCAGCAGCGATATCCATCGGGTGGGAAATCTTTATCATAACCGGCGGCCCCTATGAAAAAGTAAAAACATTACTGGAAAAGTGGCAGATTCCATATAGTGAGATTTTTGCCATATATGATTATTACGATAAATTGGGCAAAGTCAAAAAAGAGGGCGAAAAGTTTTTTGTAGATGAAGATTTGTGGAATACCATTAAGGGAAAATATTGTAAAGACAATAAGATAGATGTCCAAATTGATGATAGCGGAATTTACGGAAACGGATTTTCAACCCCATACTGCCATTTTGATGAAAACAGCAAAAGTTGCACGCTGCAAAACGGCCTTACTTTAGACTTCACCAAGCCGGTTGCTGAAACTCTAAATTTAATCGCGCAAAGACTTGCAAATTTTTAATAATTTGATAGATTGTTAACTCTTTATTGAATAACTGCTGTTAAAATAAACCGAAGTTTAAATTTATTAAGGACAAAAAACATGGGATACAGAAGCGCTCTGGAAGTATATGACAATACGTTAGTGCCGATGGTTATTGAACAAACCTCACGCGGAGAACGTTCTTTTGACATTTATTCACGCCTATTAAAAGAAAGAATCATTTTTTTGACCGGAGAGGTTAATGATGAAGTGTCTTCTTTGGTCTGCGCACAGCTTTTGTTCTTGGAATCAGAAAATCCTAAAAAAGATATTTATATGTATATTAACTCCCCCGGTGGCGTTGTTACTGCCGGATTAGCAATGTATGACACAATGCAATATATCCGTTGTGATGTAAACACATTGTGCATCGGTCAAGCTTGCTCAATGGGATCTTTGCTGTTAACTGCCGGAGAAAAAGGCAAACGTAACGCCTTGCCAAATTCGCGTATTATGATTCATCAGCCCAGCGGTGGCGCTCAGGGTAAAGCCTCTGATATTGAAATTCAGGCAAATGAGATTTTGAAAATGAAAAAATCCTTGAATAATTTATACGTAAAACATACAGGTCAAAAATTGAGCGTTATTGAAAAAGCCATGGATAGAGATAATTTTATGTCTCCGGAAGAAGCCTTGAAGTTTGGGCTTATTGACCAGATTGTAACCAGTCGTGAAGAAATAATTCAAAAATAAGGAATAAAAAATGAGTGATAAAAAAGATAGCAACGAAACCCTACATTGCTCGTTTTGCGGAAAAAGTCAGGACGAAGTCAAAAAGCTCGTTGCCGGCCGCGGTGTCTATATCTGCGATGAGTGTATTGAAGTTTGCATTAATATTGTTGCCGACGAACTCAGCGAGATGGAAGAAGGCGCAACCGGAACATCTTTAGACAAGTTGCCAACCCCGTCAAAAATAAAAGAGTTTTTAGATCAATATGTGATTGGGCAGGAATATGCCAAGAAAGTTCTTTCTGTTGCTGTTTATAACCACTATAAGAGATTGAACAGCAAGAAGGTCAATAAGGATATTGATATCCAAAAGTCAAACGTTATTTTGATTGGTTCAACCGGAAGCGGAAAAACCTTGTTGGCTCAAACTCTGGCAAAAATATTGGATGTGCCGTTTGCTATTTCTGACGCCACAACATTAACCGAAGCCGGTTATGTTGGTGAAGATGTTGAAAATATCATTTTGAAATTAGTACAAAACGCTAATTATGATATTGAAAAAGCTCAAAGAGGTATCGTCTATATTGATGAAATTGATAAAATTACCCGCAAAACTGATGGCCCGTCAATCACGCGAGATGTATCAGGTGAGGGTGTTCAACAGGCCTTGCTAAAAATCATTGAAGGTACGGTTGCCAATGTTCCGCCACAAGGGGGAAGAAAACATCCTCAGCAAGAATTCTTGCATGTTGATACAACTAATATTCTGTTTATTTGCGGCGGTGCTTTTGCCGGATTGGAAAAGATTGTCGCAAACCGCGGAAGTGAAACCTCAATCGGATTCGGAGCCAAAGTAGAAGCTCCGGAAGACAGAGGTGTCGGCGAAATTTTGAAAGATGTTCAGCCGGAAGATTTGCTCAAATATGGTTTAATACCTGAATTTGTTGGACGTCTGCCGATTATTGCAACTTTGGGCGATTTAGATGAAAAAGCTCTTGTCCGTGTCTTGACCGAGCCGAAAAACGCTTTGGTTAAGCAGTATAAAGCAATGTTTGAAATGGAAAATGTCAAGTTAACCATTACTGATGATGCTTTAACCGCTATTGCTAAAAAGGCAATTGAGCGCAAAACCGGAGCACGTGGCTTAAGAGCCATTATGGAAGATAATCTCTTGGAATTGATGTATGAAATTCCTGATATGAAAGATGTTGTCGAGATTATCGTTGATGAAAAAGTCATCAATGACGGCGCCGAACCGAAGCTCGTTCGCGGCAAAAGAGAAGAAAATTCGGAAGAAAAAACAGCCAAAGAACGTAGCGCATAAAAGCAATAAGCTAAAACTAAAACAGCCCGATTTGCGCGGGCTGTTTGCGTTGAAAAATAGATAACCTATTTTGAATTAAATTTTTCTTTTAGTGCGGCTAAACCGGATAAATCTGTAATAGAAGTACTTTTTTGTCCTTTAGCCGCTTTTTTTGCTTCTTTTAAGCGCTTTTTGTTTTCCTCGGGAGAAATAAGTTCTTCTTCTTGATAACTTTTCTCATGCTCTATTCCAGCCTTTTCTTCAAGAAACTCTCGCGTGGTGTAAATCCATTCGTTTGCATCTTCGTCATAATAAGACTGATTGTTAGATTCACGTTCAATATTAATGACCTTATCCTTTACATCTAAGAACAAGAAATAAGTTTCATCGTCAACAGTTCTACTATCAGAAATTTCATATCCAAGCTTATTCATAACTTTTTTTGCTATGTTTTCATAGCCCAAATTTCGACGGTCTCTGCCAACGGCATTGAAGTAATCATATCCGTGCGTTTCTTCGTTATCAAAGAAATTTAATAGTTCTTGCGCGGTAAATTCATCTATATGAGAAAGTTTTTCTTGTCTTTCAGCTTCTTTTTCTTGTTCAGCTTTTTCATTTTGAATGGTAAGAATGTCATTATCACGAATATTTAATCCATGAACTTTCTTCAACCGTTTTTTTATTTCCTCAATTTTTTCAGAAGTTGAAATTTCTGATCTAATGAGTTCATTATTTTCTTCCAGAGTCTTATTATATACATCTTCTTTACGAGTTTCGACCGGCTGAATAATCAAATCAGAAAATTCATCTTCCGTAATATCACCTTTGGCAAAAGGCTTAAATTCATCCATTTGGGAAAGGGTTTTTGCAATTTCTTTATATCCCGTATTTTCCAAGTTTTCATCAGGAATATTCTGCGCAACTTTCAATCCCATTTTTTTAATAGCTTCTTTTCTTTCTTTAATTTTGATTTCGGCTTTTTTGTTATGAATAAAAGAACGAAGTTTTTCTTTGTAAGCATCAGATAAATCAGCCTCATTCACAAGATTTTCAAGAGCGGTGGCGTTTGAAAGCATTTCATCAGAAATTTGAGATGTAACATTTGCATAACTCTTTTTATCTTCTTCAGGATCCCTGTTAGATTGAAAGACCTCCCCATTTTCTGCGGAAACAAAAAGTTTTTCGCCTTTTAATGTTGTAGATTTTCCTGTGGAGACATTAAGAATCTTAGAATTATCAAAGACAAATTTCTTATCTAAATTCATATAATAAAAATCCAATTGATTAACGGAAGAATTACGAAACTTAACATCTTTGGTTTGAGAGTAATCAAGCTCAACATAACTAGTATCTACGCCATCAAATAATAAATCCTTGGATTTAGAATGTTTTGCTTTTATTTCACTGGCTTTCATATGAGACAAAGAAATTCTATCAGCAGTAACACCTTCCAGAGAAATAATATTGTTAAAATTGTCATTTTCGGAAGACAAATTAATCTCTTTTAGAGTTGATGAATCAAACATTAGGGTATTAGACGCATCGCCGCAAATATGCATATTGACTACCAAATCAGGATTCTGAATCTCAAAATGAGTAGCAACAACAGGATTTATTTTTAAATCAAGCTTATTGTCTTTAATAAGTCCGAGTTTTAAAATATCTTTTTCATTAATGTAAACGGAACTGTTATAATTAGACCTTTCCTCGTTAAGAATTTTAAATAAATCAAAGTTCTTTTTAGGGCGAGGGGCAGAAAGTACGTCACAAATAAGATCGTCATAATGTTCTTTTTTTAAAATATCCTTCCAAAAAGGAACAGGAATATTGTTTTTCTCTGTATAGTTTCTAAACTCATCAACCCCTTTTTCCTCAAGCAGTTTCATTGCCTCTGCGACACGTGCTTTAAAGGCATCTGTAACAAATTCTTTTAATTTGTAATTTCCGATATAAGAAGAATCCAATATATGAAAATCTTTATCATCATCAACTTTTGAAATTACATCAGGATTTTTACGAATATACGTTTTAATATCATCAGCAGACAAAGCCGTAACATTTTCATTTACGGTGAAAGAACGGCCGCCGTTTTTAGGAGTAATTACCCGAGGTTCAGCCAGATAAAACATAGATGCTCTAACAGTAGAAGAGTTAGAAACATCATAACTGTTACGGTTAAAAATATTCATACCATCAATATTAAGTTTTTCAATATGACCCGCAATGAGACATTGACGTAATTTATCATAGTCAAATTCAAGAGAGTCGGTAGAAAAGCGGACTCCCAATCTGTGTCGCAAATCACGAATAAGTTCCTTTGTTTCAAAGAAACGTTTTTTATTCATGTTATAAGTAAAAAATATTTGATTAGTTCTTGCTTCTAACTCTTTTCTCTGGATCCCAGAACGTTTAAGTTTTTTCAGTTCTTTATCAGTTGCAACAAAAGCCTTTAATCCATCAAATAAGTCAGATGAATCATCTAAACCGTGATTTTGTCTGAAATTTTGCCGCAAGTTTCCTTGTTCGGAAATCGCAGTCATCACAATAGCTTGAGGCAAACAGTATTCGCGACTCTGGGCATATTTTAAGGTAACGGCATTTTCCACTGTAACCGGCAAATCATTAGAAAACTTTCCAAGATTTGTTAATTTTCCGTCCTCATCAATAAGTTTTAGCCTTTTTAATTTATCTTTTGCCGCCAAAAGTTGATTGTGATCAATATAAGCATCAAAATTCAAATCCTCAGCTTTCAAATCAAAGCTGGCACAATCCATGACCAAAGAAGAAAGAGGAAGTCGTGAAATTTCAGGAGTTGTTTCTTTGTCGCGATTACTCCATTTGCTGTAGGACGCTAAAACAAAGATACCATCGGTAAAACGACAAACACGACCTTTCTGTTGTTGTAAACGCCATTGAGGCAAATCTTGTTCTTTAAGAGCAATTGCTCCGCTGGAAGTAACAAAAAGGTCTTTTCCTTTACCTGAAGTAACACCTGCATCAAGCCAAGGAATATTCATACCGCTTTCGATAACATTTGTTCCGATAAGAATTTTTTTAAAACCATTTTGAGGTGCTTTAAGTGCTTTATCGCGCTCTTTTTTATCCATTTCACCATAGATTGAAGCCACCTCAACATTTTTAATATCTTTCGAAAGCAGCAAAGTTTCAATAGCATCTTTGGTATCTTCAATATTAGCCACACCGGATTCAAAAACAGCAACACCTTTTCTGTTTTTATTAAGGATTAAATCGACAGCATGTTCGGCAGAAGATTTACTATTATCTTCAATAATTTCACAGTCAAAAGTTCTACCTTCTGATTCAAAAGTTTTAGGATTAAACTGTTTCCAGTATTCTTTTTGTTTTTCAAGATTAATTGTAGCGCTCATTTCAATCAGACGCATCGGATCACCTTGAGTCTTTCTATAATGAAGCAAGGCTTTAGCAATAGACATATCCATAGATGCTTCGTGTACTTCATCAAGAACGATATTTTTTTCATAAAATATCATACCGGAACTGATAGCATAACCATAGGTAGCAAAAATAATTTTCGAGCGCTTGCTAAAAAGAGGTTCATCACCACCTTGAGTACCAACCGCATAACCAACTTCTTCACCAAGAGACGTGTCGGAAAGCTCAGCCACGGTTTCCGCAGCATTAATAGCTAAGAATTTTCTTGGAACAAGAACAACAACTCTTTCATTATCAGGAATTTTATCGGCTAATTTGGCTGGTATTGTTAAAGTTTTACCGCTACCGGTAGGAGAAGAGATGATTGTTACGCTTTCATCAACGGCCTGCATAACATCGTCAGAAACTTCATTAACAGGAAGATCTTTTAATGTGTTATTATATAATTCTTCAAACATAACTTCTCTCCCAAAATAATCAAACATTGATTAATATATATCATATTTTAAAACTTTTGTCTATTAAATTTTTTTGAGATGTATTAATAAATTGATATTAAACAAAAAAAATCCGCAACGGTTTTATGTGCGGATTTTTTTAGGGACAAAATTATAAGTTAGTCAGCCAAGCCGAGGAGCTTATACTTAACCCGAACATCATAGCCCTGAGCATAACTCTGGGTTAAGGTTTCGGCAGCTTCGGCAACCAGTTCATTACGAACTTTGTTGCGGATGTCAGCCTTTTCCTGTTGAGTAAGTTTGTGAGTATCTTTAACCACCTCAGAGGTAACGGCAATAATCTTAGCTTCGCCATTATCAAAAAGGTGAGGTGTTCCGGGCTCTTCTTGGAACAATTCCGCAATCTGAGAAGACGGCATCATTTCAAAGCTTTCTGACTTCTTGATTTGTTTTGAAACATAGAGCTTCAGGCCAAGACGAGCAGCAACATCAGATATTTTCTCACCATTTTCAAGATTAGAGGTAATGTCGTTAATCATCTCTTGAGCAAGAGCATCGCGCTCATTATTTTCCCAGATTTTAACGAGTTGAGGACGAATTTCCTCAAGCGGCAAAAGATGAGATTCAACAATGTTGTTAACGGTCAAAACTGCATAACCCGTGTCTGTTTCAATAACTTGGCTGATTTCACCAACATTATAAGAAAATGCCGTGTCAACCAAATCTGTAGAAAGTTTTGAAGAGGAACCGTTATAAGAACCGTCTTCTGCCAATCCTTTTACGGAAGTAATTTTAACTCCGAGATTTTTAGCAATCTGATCAAAACTCTGACCGGCACCGATTTTATCTTCGATAGAATTTGCAAATTCATAAGCTGTATCATAAGCCTTTTCTTTGCGGATAGCTTCAGCTGCTTTTTTGTCAGCTTCTTTGCGATTCATTTTTTCGGCAGGAGTAACGGCAGTTACTTTGAAAATATGCCATCCGAATTCTGATTTAATCGGCCCGATAACTTTATTAAGCGGGGCAGAGAACACATCATCAGCTACATCAGCCAGAAGCATATCTTTAGAAACCGCTCCAAGCTTGGTATCTTGAGAAGTCTGCTGAGCCAAAGATTTTGCAACGGCAAAGAAATCTGTGCCGGAAGCTAACTCATTGCTGGCTTTCTGAGCCGTTTCTTCAGAATCAAATACCATCTGCAAAACATCACGCTTTTCCGATGTTTCAAACAAAGAGATATTTTGCTGATAATAGGAGTTTATTTCTTCTTGAGACGGATTATAAGCCTCGGCAATATCTTCTGAAGAAAGCGTAAAGTAAGAAACATCGCGTTTTTCTGGAGCCATAAAGTTCTCGGCAAAATCGCTGTAATACTGTTCGACTTCGTCATCAGAAATATTGCGAGTAATGGTGAGCTTCTGCGGAACGATTTTAACATAAGAGAAAACGCGTTTTTGATTTTCGATTTTTCCGAGCCAATCAGTCAGAAAGTCCGGAACCTCAATTCTTCTGACCGGATTCTGAACCAACATTTGGCGCAAAACATCAGAGCGCAAAGCTTGAATGTATTCTTGCTCAGTCCAACCAGTTGCAGACAACATCAAATTAAAGCGGTTGCGATCAAACTGGCCTTGAGCATTCATAAATTCGTTTTGTGAATAAATAATCTTGCGAATAAGCTCATCGCCGATAACAATATTATTTTTCTGAGCAGTTGTTTGCAAAATAGCATCAGCAACTTCGCGTTGAACTATTCCAAGAAGCAAAGTGCTTTTGATTGAGTCATTAATTTCGAGGTTGTCACCAAACATTTTGCGTGTATTGGCAAGCTCTTTTTCATACATAAAAGAAACTTCACCTTGCGAAATTTCAATATCATCAACTTTAATAACGGTCCGATTCTGACCGGCATTGTAAATATAACCCGAAATTCCAAATAACGACATAAAGCTAAGCGCAGTAAGGATAAAAATACTTTTAGCAACCCAACTGTCTTGCATTTTTCTAATTTTGCTCATCATGGCATTAAAATCCTATACAATAAAATAAACTGGAAAGACTCTAATATAAAAAGCAACAATCTTCAATACAAAATAAAGAAGCGTTCACAACAAATATAGTAGAACAAACGATTTTTTTACTGGAAAATAAAAAAAAGATGTGATAGAACACACAATCATAGATAAAAGAAGAAGGAAAAAACACATGGCTAGAAAAATGCTTATTGCCGGAAATTGGAAGATGAACGGCTTATTGGCGGATGGTGCAGCCCTTGCAAAAGGCGTTGCCGAAGAAGTAAAAAAGATGGGTAAACCTCAATGCGAATTTTTGGTCTGCCCGCCGTTTACTTTGTTAACCACGGTTAAAAAGGCTTTAAGAGGCTCAAAAGTTGCTCTTGGTGCACAAGATTGCCACATTGCAGAGAAGGGTGCTCATACCGGTGACATTAGTCCGGTAATGTTAAAAGATTGCGGATGTCAGTATGTGATTCTCGGACACTCTGAAAGAAGAGCCGATCATGGCGAAAGCAGTGAGTTGGTTAATGTTAAAGCTCAGGCTGCCTATGGACAAGGCCTGAAAGCAATCATCTGCGTTGGTGAAACTTTGGCCGAAAGAGATGCCGGAAAAGCTCTTGATGTTTGCACACGTCAAATTTTAGATTCTGTTCCCGAAAGTGCTACTTGGCAAAATACCGTTATTGCATATGAACCTGTGTGGGCAATCGGCACTGGCAAAGTTCCGACCACCAAAGACGTTGAAGAAGTTCATGCCGCAATTCGTAAAACTCTGGCTAAAAAGTTGGGCAAAGGCAATGCTAATCGCATGAGAATTTTGTACGGCGGTTCTGTAAAACCCAATAACGCTAAGGAACTTTTGGGTCTGGAAGATGTTGACGGAGCATTAATCGGCGGCGCCAGCTTAAAAGTAGAAGATTTTATTAACATCGCCAAAAATTCTGGCGCTTGCTAAAATAAGGAAAAATAAAGATGGAAACAGTATTACTCGTATTGCACTTGCTGACGGCAATCTTTTTGGTTTGCTTCATCTTAATGCAGCGCTCAGGCGGCGGTGCATTAGATGGCTTGGGCGGCGGTTCTGGCGCAAGCAACTTTTTAAGCGCAAGAGGAACCAGCAATTTCTTAACCAAAACAACAGCCATTTTAGCAACCATATTTTTCATCACCAGTATTTCACTGTCTTTGTATTATAAAAATGTTGAACGCAAGGCAAATTCAATTATTGATACTCCGCCGGCAGCTGCAGAGACAGCGCCTGAAGTTCCTAACGTTCCGACGGCTGAAAAATAGTAAAAGATGAAAAATCAAACAAACATAACAAAGGCACCGAAAAAATAAGGTGCCTTTGTCACTTTAAAAAACAGGAATAAGAAATGACTATCAACGAAAAAATCAAAAATATTTTATCAAATAAAGCCAAGTTTATCTTTATTACCGGCGGTGTAGTTTCTTCTCTGGGAAAAGGGTTAGCCTCGGCATCTCTGGCAACTGTTTTACAGTCCAGAGGTTTTAAGGTAAGACTGCGCAAGCTGGACCCTTATCTGAATGTTGACCCCGGAACCATGAGCCCATACCAACATGGTGAGGTTTTCGTAACCGATGACGGTACGGAAGCAGACTTAGACTTAGGTCACTATGAGCGTTTTTCTGGGGTTCCCGCCAAAAGAGCAGATAGCGTAACCACCGGCATTATTTATCAAAGAGTAATAGATAAAGAGCGTCATGGTGATTACTTAGGAGCGACCATTCAAGTAGTCCCTCATGTTACAAATGAAATCAAAGACTTTATCTTGTCAGATATTACTGACGAAGATTTTGTTTTGTGTGAAATCGGGGGAACAGTCGGTGATATCGAAGGACAACCTTACTTGGAGGCCATAAGACAGCTTGCTTATGAATTGGGCAGAGAAAGAATTATGTTTATCCATGTCACGCTGCTACCCTATATCGGAGCTGCCGGAGAGTTAAAAACCAAGCCAACCCAGCACTCGGTTAAACAGTTGCAAGAATATGGTATCCAGCCGGATATGATTTTGTGCCGCAGCCCGATACAGATTCCCGAAAATGAAAAAAGAAAAATCGCATTATTCTGTAATGTTCGGGAAGAAAATGTAATTGCAGCTTTAGATGCAAGCAGTATCTATGAAGTGCCGATAAATTATTCAAAAGAGGGAATGGACGATGCAGTCTGCCGTTATTTTGGCTTGAAAGATGTTCCGGCAGCAGATTTAAGCAAATGGGCACATATCGTAAATGTTTTGAAAAATCCGGAAGGAACGGTCACAATCGGCGTTGTCGGAAAATACACACAGTTGCTTGAGGCTTATAAGTCTCTGAATGAAGCGCTTGTCCATGGCGGTATTGCTAATAATTATAAAGTAAAAATCAAATGGATTGATTCCGAAAAACTCGAAGGAGAAGATGCAGAAGCCGAATTAAGTGATGTTAGCGGTATCTTGGTCCCCGGAGGGTTTGGCCAACGCGGAACGGAAGGAAAAATAAAGGCCATCAAATATGCCAGAGAAAATAAAGTTCCATTCTTAGGTATCTGCTTCGGAATGCAAATGGCTGTTATTGAAACAATGAGAGATGTTGCCGGTATAAAAAATGCCGGAACAACAGAATTTTCGCCGGATTGCGAAGCTGTTGTCGGCTTAATGACCGAGTGGGATAAAGATGGTGCCAAGCAAATCCGTCATAAAGACGGAGATTTAGGTGGCACCATGAGATTGGGCGCATATGAATGCGAACTTGAAAGTGGTTCAAAAGTAGCCCAAATATATGGCAGCAATAAAATTTCAGAAAGACACCGTCACCGCTATGAAGTTAATATGAAGTACGAAAGCGTATTAAACAAAAGCGGCATGAGCATAACCGGACGTTCACCGGACGGAAAACTTCCTGAAATCGTAGAAATAAAGGATCACCCATGGTTTATCGGCGTACAATTCCATCCGGAATTAAAGTCAAGACCTTTGGCACCACATCCGTTATTTGTATCTTTCGTAAAAGCATCAATTAACAACAGCAGATTAATATAATTGCTTGAAAGAAAAAAGAAAATGCCTATATCGAAAGATGTAGGCATTTTTCTTATTTAGCAGTTGCTAAAGAAAAAAATATCTGATAAATAAAAACAAAAATAAGGGTATAAAAAAGAAGGTAAAGATGAAAAAATCAAAATTTGCTGTTGTTTTGATGTTAATGATGTTGGGCTTTTCTCCAAAAGCTCAAGCCGAAGAAGTTGCTAAAGAAGATACGCTAAATCCGTTCACGGAGCAAGGTAGAGAAAATCTCTGGAATAAAGCAAAATATAATGTATCCGAAACATGGCAATCAGATACCTATGACTTATATGTGCCGTTTTATGCATGGCATAACAGATTAGCTTACGATGATGAGCATATTGAAAAATATAATGAAGAAGCTTGGGGATTAGGAATAGGCAAATATCGTTATGATAAAGACGGAGATTGGCACGGCTTATATGCCATTGCCTTTAAGGATTCCAACTCTTATCTGGAAACAATGTTTGGCTATGCTTATCAAAAAAACTGGTTTGTAAATTGCAACCGAGACTTCAGAGTAGGGCTTGGTTTTACGGTTGGCGTTACCCAGCGGCATGAATACAGCTATATTCCGGTGCCGCTGCCACTGCCGATAGCAGGCATTGAATACGGAAGATTTGCCTTACAGGCAGCCTATGTCCCGGGTGTAAAAAATGATGGAAACGTTCTGTTTTCGTGGTTTAGGTTCCGAATAAATTAAATTTTGCTTGATTAAAAATAAATAAAGAGCTATAGACATAGTGTTTAATTATCACTATGTCTAATTATTTTATATTAAGATTATGGAAAAAAGAACATTAGCAACAATGCTTGAACAACTAAAACACCTTTTCCCGATAGAGAAAAGATGTTACGCATCTTCAGATTATTCAGGAGATTATTTAAAGGAACTGAATAATATCCCGCTGGAAGATGTAAAAAACAAGTTTATTCAGGTTTTGGAACAACAGCAAAGCGATCCGTCAGGAAAAATCAAAAATTACAAATACCTAATAGTCTATGGCGACGCGCTGGTCTCGGGAGTGTATGCTGTCTATGCTCAGCGTGAAATACAACGCTTGTATGGAGAAAATGCCGAAATAGTTATCGTGCAGCACCATGCTACTGAAAAAAGAAAAGACAGTCTGGCCGCCAAGCAAATGCTTGAACGATTAGGTGCAAAAGTAGCTACAATAATCGATGACGAAGAACTCGACGAGATGGATAACAGTCGCAATTTGTTGTTTGTTCCGCAGCATCGTGTGATTCACGCTAAAGAAAACATTTCAAACTCTACCGATATTTATACGATACCGGAAGAAGAGGTTCGAATTTATGATTATGATTTGGCTATCTATTATGTTGATTGTGGAATGGAAATATTCCGCAGAAGGAAACAGCATCAAACAGATGTTGCTGACTGGAAAAGCTTTTTGCGAGAACATTTCTCTCAAAATGGAGCGCAATCAATTGATGCCAGTCAGACAATAGTTTCGCAGGTTGCTAAACATTTGCCGAGGCTTAAGCTTCTGTATGAGATTTAAAAAACAGGGGGAAACCCCTGTTTTTTTTGTTGAGAATTAAAGAAAAAAATGATATAAAAGTCAGCAAAATATATAAATTGAATAGGAGATATGGAATGGAGCAAAGGACTATTAAAATAGGTAATTTTGAAATAGGAAACAAACTTCCGATAGCATTACTTGCCGGTCCATGCCAAATAGAAAGCCGCCAGCACGCCATAGATATGGCAGGCAGCCTGATTGAAATAACTAAAGAATTAGGAATTAACTATATTTTTAAGGCCTCTTTTGATAAAGCCAACCGCAGCTCAATAAACACGGCAAGAGGAGTTGGTCTGGAAGAGGGTTTAAGAACATTTGACGAAATTAAAAAATTATATAATCATGTTCCAATAGTAACCGATATTCACGAAAAAGAACAGTGTGCAATTGTCGCACCATATGTTGATATATTGCAGATACCTGCATTTTTGTGTCGCCAAACAGACTTGGTTGTTGCCGCAGCCAAGACAGGAAAAGTTATTAATATCAAAAAAGGACAGTTTTTAGCGCCTTGGGATATGAAGAATATCGTCAAAAAGTCAGAAGACAGCGGAAATATGAATGTCTGCGTCACCGAAAGAGGCGCTAGCTTTGGATATAATACATTGGTAACAGACTTTAGAGGATTGCCACGTATGGCAAAAGACACGGGCTGTCCGGTTATTTTTGATGCCACCCATTCAGTACAACAGCCCGGTGGCTTAGGCGGTACTTCCGGTGGCCAAAGAGAATACGCACCGGTTCTGGCGCGTGCAGCAGTTGCAGTCGGAGTAGCCGCCGTATTTATAGAAACACATGATAATCCGGATAAAGCCTTGTCCGATGGCCCGAATATGATTCCTCTGCACGAAATGAAACGTGTTTTGAGTGAGTTACAGGCTTATGATAAGATAACCAAAACAATAACCAAGCTAGATTATTAAACGAATGCAATTTTCTGATGAAGGATATATCATAAAGACGCGTCGCCATGGAGAAAGCGGGTTAATATTAACCGTATTAACCCGCTCAAACGGCAAAATAAGCGGCTATGTGAAAAATGCCTTCAGCACGAAAAAAAATGGGATATATCAACTTGGTAATTGCATAAGTTTAAACGCCTACACAAGGCTGGAAGAAAATTTATATAGCTTTCATGTTGATTTACTGAGGGCCGAGGCTGTAAATTTTATGACAGACGAAGCCAAGCTCTCTGCTTTAGGAGCTTTATGCGAGTTGTGTAACACCTGTTTGCCGGAAAAAGACAATATAGGATTGTTTTACAATACGATAGAGAACTTTTTTAATAATATACTTGAAGATAATTGGAGAACATATTATTCTTACTTTGAATTTTCTCTTTTGGATTATCTCGGGATAGGCTTGGACTTGAGTGAATGCGCCGTAACCGGAAGTCACGAAAACTTAAAATATGTTTCTCCAAAAAGCGGAAAAGCCGTTAGCGCCACAGCCGGAGCGCCTTATGCCGACAGATTATTTCTTTATCCGAGCTATATTCTTGAAAAAAAAGAAAATCCCAAACCTCAAGAAATTGGAGAAGTTCTTAAGCTTACGGAGTTTTTCCTGAATAAAAATTTTTTTCAAGCACATGGCTTGAAATTTCCTGAAAACCGTGCTAATTTGCGACATATTATGCAACTTTAATTAACGAAGCGAATATTAAGATGACAGAACAACCTATTGAAACAGAAGAAAAAATAAAAAGTGTTCACTTAGCTGAAGAGTTGAGTAGCCGCTACTTGTCTTATGCAATGTCGACAATAGTTTCGCGTTCGCTTCCTGATGTTCGTGATGGATTAAAGCCGGTTCACCGCCGTTTGCTGTTTGCCATGAGGCAGTTGCACCTCGATCCTAAATCTGGATTCAAAAAATGCGCCAGAGTAGTCGGTGATGTCATCGGTAAATATCACCCGCATGGTGACACGGCCGTTTATGGCGCAATGGTCAGATTAGCACAAGATTTTTCAGTGCGTTATCCGCTGGTTGATGGACAAGGAAACTTTGGTAATATTGATGGTGATGGTGCCGCCGCCATGCGTTATACCGAAGCCAGATTGACCGAATTTGCCATGGCCTTAATGGAAGGCCTGAACGAAAACGCCGTTGATTTCAGAGAAACTTATGACGGAGAAGAAGAAGAGCCAGTTGTTATGCCCTCAATGGTGCCAAATTTGCTCTGCAACGGTTCAACCGGTATTGCCGTTGGTATGGCAACCAATATTCCGCCGCATAATCTGAGTGAAGTCTGTGATGCATTGCTGTATTTAATCGAAAATCCAGATTGTGAAATAGAACCGCTTGTCAGACGCATCAAAGGTCCTGATTTTCCGACCGGAGGCATAATTGTCGACAAGTTTGAAACGATTTTAAATAATTACAAACAGGGAAGAGGATTTTTCCGTATCAGAGCTAAGTGGGAAACAGAAGATTTAGGCCACGGGCAATATCAAATTGTTGTTAAAGAAATCCCTTATCAGGTTATAAAATCAAAATTAATTGAAAAAATAGCCGAACTTCTGTTTGATAAAAAAGTTCCGTTATTGTCCGATGTCCGAGATGAATCAGCGCAAGACATCAGAATAGTCCTTGAGCCAAAGAACAGAACGGTTGATGCAAATCTGCTGATGGAGCATTTGTTCCGCCAGACAGATTTGGAAACACGTTTTAGTATGAATATGAATGTGTTAGACCACGAAGGTGTACCGCATGTCATGGACATCAAACAGGTTTTGCGCGAGTTTTTGGATCATAGACATATTGTTTTACAAAGACGCGTTAAATACCGCTTGGACAAGATAAATGCACGATTGGAAATTCTGTCGGGATATTTGATTGCCTATCTGAATTTGGATGAAATCATCAGAATAATCCGCGAAGAAGATGATGCCAAGGGCGTTATGATGGCTCGTTTCGGTCTGACCGAAAATCAGGCAGAAGCCATACTAAATATGAAATTGCGTTCGCTCCGTAAGCTGGAAGAAGAAGAAATTCGTGAAGAATACAATGACTTAAGCGCCGAAAAGGAACAACTTGAAGAACTTATCGGCAGCGAGGCAAAACGCTGGGAGGCAATCGCCGGAGAAATTAAGCAGATTAAAGAAAAGTTTGGCAAAAAGACGGCTTTAGGACGCCGCCGCACAGAGTTTGCCGAAGTTTCTGAGGATGTGGAAGTTCCGCTTGAAGCAATTATTGAAAAAGAACCGATTACGATAATTCTATCACAAAAAGGTTGGATTAGATGCCTAAAAGGCTATGTCGACTTGAATGAAGACTTTAAATTCAAAGACGATGATGCTTTGCAGGTTGCAATTCACGCCCAAACGACTGATAAGATTATAATTTTTGATACAGCCGGAAAATTTTATACCATTGCCGCCAATGAAATCCCAAGCGGCCGCGGCTTTGGTCAGCCTTTGCGCTTAATGATAGATTTGGGCATATCGGATTCTGTCTGCGCAATGTTTGTTTTTGAACCCGGAGCCAGTTATGTGATTGCATCTAATATCGGTCGCGGCTTTGTCGTTGATGAAAATCATATATTGGCCCAGACCAAAAACGGCCGTAAGATAATGAATGTCGCAGAGGGTGAGGTTGCACGCTTCTGCCGTAAGATAACCGGCGATATGATTGCCATTATCGGCGAAAACCGCAAGTTACTGGTCTTTAAAATTGAAGAAATTCCGACCATGGCCAGAGGACGTGGCGTTACTTTGCAAAAATACAAAGACGGCGGCTTGTCGGATTTGCAAATTTTCAAAGAGGCCGAAGGCTTTACTTATACGCGTGCCGGCGGCACCAAGACCGAAACCGACTTGCTGACCTGGCTTGGACATCGTGCTCAGATTGGAAAATTAGCACCTTTTGGCTTTCCTAAGAGCAACAAGTTTTTGAAAGAAGACTAAATGTCTGAGATTTTGTTTGAATATGTCCGGCAAGGAAATTTTGTAAAAGTAACGGCAATAGAGGCTGAAACACAAATTGAGGCCAGCGTTGTCGTTCCCGCCGGACTAAGTCAAGAACAAATGCAGATTCAGGCTTTAAGACGCTTAAAATATGTCATGGAAAAACAAAGCCGAGAATAAGGCTGTGAATAAGTTTGTTATAAACGCTTAAAGCACTTTAAATTCAAAAAAAATAAGATTAAAATGCTCCCAGATTTTAAGTTAATTTGGGGAACAGGGGATTTATATTTATGTCGACTAATGAATCAAATAAAAACACGACAATAACGACTACTCCGGAATTAGATAACAAACAAACCTGGCTAAGCAATAATTTGTACCAACTGATGATTTGGACAAGTGTAGCATGGTTTGGCATTGTGCTGTTTTACATCAGCCAGTTTTTCGGTTGGTCTAACCTGTTTCTGATGATGCCGGATGAATTTGGCGGATTTTTAGCCGGTGTAACACTGCCTTTGGCGATATTGTGGGTTGTTGTGGCCTATATTGACCGTGGAACAAGCTTCAAGACCGAGGCCAGATTGCTGAGAAGTTATATGAACCAGCTTGTTTATCCGGAAGAGGGCGCAGCCCAAACAGCTAAGGCAATGGCAGACGGCATTCGCTCACAGGTTGTTGAATTACAAAATGCAACCAAATTGGCAACCGAGCAAAGCCAAAAGATAAAAGAGGAATTAAATGCACGGGTAGAAGATTTTGCCGGCATTATTTCAACTTTGGATAAATATTCATCACAAACGGTCGGGCAGTTGTCTGATACCTTAAAGCAGCTGACCACATCATTTGAGATGATGAATGAAAAAGCCTTGTCCCATAGTGGAAACTTAAAAAATATCGGAGCTGAGGTTTCTGGCATATTTGCGCAGATGAACAAAGAAGCAGATATGTTTGTCAAAAATGTTTTACCGAATATCAATGAGGTAAAATATTCGGCAGAATTGCTCGAAAAAGCTACCAAAGAGAGCAATGCTCGCATGATAAAGGCAAATGAGACAATCTTAGAGTTAGCCGATAAATCTCATAACAGCATTGAAAAAGCATCAGAAATTTTGGAGTCTCAGGCTCAAAAAATTGCTTTGATATCAGAAAAGGCTGTCAGCGAATGCGACAAGATGAGACAAAATATTGATAATAGTGTCAATTCTTTGGCCGATGTTATGCAAAGCCAAAACAATACGATGAAAGGCTATGTTGAAACCTTAAACCAAAACGCAGATACTTTGGGGCAAAAATTTGCCGAGCAAGGAGACGTTGTTAAGGCTGAGATTGATAAAATTATTTCAAGAGCGGGTATGGCAGAAGAAAGCATCGCCATCCAAGTCCGCGAATTAAACAGTGTTTCAGAAGAAATCAATAATATTATGCAAGCTGTTCAGTCTGATATCAAGGAACACAGTGAACTCTTAGAAAAAACAACGGATATTGCTCAGAAAAATACTGATATTGTTATAGAAAGCCTCAAAAAAGAGGCTTCTGCCGTTGCTGAAACAGCAGATCAGTCAATCTTGAAGTTAAATTCCGTCAATGAGACTTTAAAGGGTAATCAAGCGCAAATAAAAGAAGCAGAACAAGAGACCGCAAACAGAATACAGGTTACAGCACAAGATTTACAGCAAAAATCCGCATTGTTGCAAAACACTGCCGATACAGCAGTAAAAGCCTTAGAACAAATTTCACAGACAATGAAGAAAAATGCCGAAAGCATTGGCGAAACTTCATCATTAGTTGTAACTCAGAGCAAAATAAGCGAAAACTCTTTGACCCAGCAACAGCGTATTATCAGCACATCAGTCAACCATATTGAAGAGATGAAAGGCGAACTCAAGAGAGAAATTGAAGAGCTGAGCCGCATTTCAAATATGATGGGTGAAGATGCTAAAGATACAATAAAGAGCTTAAAAGAACAAATAGAAGCTACTTACGCCGTATCAGAAGACATTATCGGAAAAACAAATGAACTCAAACAAGAATTCAAATCTCAAGCCGATGATATGTCAAGTCTGGTCGATATAACTTGCAATAAAATGAAGGTTGTTAACGATAATCTTGAAAGCCATTATCAAAAGATTGACAATCTGAATGACAGCATTGAAAGCAAGACAACCAACTTAACACATATGTTGTCATTGCAAACAGAGATGATAAACAAATCATCAGAAGCCTCTGAAAAAACACATAAAGACTTGCTTAACTCCTTTAGCAAGCAAAGCAACATGCTAAGCAATATGGCTGAAACAACAATTGGTTATGTGACAGACGTCATAAAAGCATTTGACGAAAAAGCTGAAATGATTAACCTATTGTTTAAACAGCAAGAAGGCGAGTTTTTCGATATTTGTGATAAAATTTCAGAGAATACAAATAATATCGGCAGCGCCATGAAAAAACAAATTTCTATCATTGAACAAAGCGCCGATAGAGTTTTCTCAAGATTAGCAATATTGGAAGAAGATGCCAGCAAGCGTTCAAACTTCATTAATAGCAGCGTAGAGCAGTCTATAGATAAATTGCTCAAGATAAACGAAGCTGTAGAAGCACAAAATGATGCTGTTGTCAGAATAATTAATGGCATGCAAGATAAAATGCAGCAAGTTACGGATGATTTTAACCAAAACATATCATCTTTTGCTGAGATTTTTGACCAGGTTAAAGAAGGCGCAGACAATGTTTCAGCCGGCATTATGGATAATTGCCGCCGCCTTGAGGCTGCGAATGAGAGCATGGCTTCCGGCAGTAAAGACATTGCCATGATTATGGAAGGCCATATAAAGACCTTGGATGAAGCTTTAATTAAAACCCAATCTCAGGCAGAAAGTATAAAAGAAAGCCTTACCCAACAGTCTGAAAGCATAAAAGATGTCGTAAATGTTGTTTCAACCCAAACCAGACTGGGCGAGGCCTCTTTGGCACAGCAGTATAAGTACTTGTCTGAAGCGTCAACAAACGTCGCACAACAGCTTAATGAAATCAGTGAGCAGATAAAAAATAGCGGTGAAAACATCACAGAAATTACCACCAAAGCTGGATATAATATAGATTCTCTTGGCGATAAGATGCTAAAAATCGGAGAAGATATCTCCAAAGCAACCAAAGCCTCTGTTAAAAATATTGAACAAGTTGGCTTGTCATTATCTCAAAGCTCTGAGGATTTGACAAAGACGGTAGAAGTTTCAAATCAAAAAGTCAGCGCCGTTATGAAGGATTATGAAAAATATTTGGCCGGCTTTAATACCGTAACCGCAGAAGCCAGCACCGGTGTTATTGAGATAAATAATCTGATATCAGAACAAAATGATAAGATGTTGAATTTGTCAGAAGGCACCAAAGAGCTGGTAACCTACTTTAATACTGTGTTAAATGATGCCTCAATGGTCTTGTCTGACAGAGCCAATCAGGCTTACGACAAGGTAAAAGGCCTTGGCGATAGTTTGAAAAAGCTGGGCATACAGCTTGATGAAATGACTAAACAAAGCGCCGGCAGCTTAGAAAATGCCGGAAATAAGCTGAGAGCATCTATTGGCGAAATTTCTTCAAATGCAGAAAGAGTTGCCAATGACATCCGCTCTTCCGGAGAAATCTTCTTAAAACAGTCAAATGTCTTGGTTGCGGCAAGTGATGATTCAATTAGTAAAGTAACTGAGGTCGTTGGCTCTTTAAGCAATGCGTCAAAAGAGTTCACTGCCCAAGGAGAAGATATTCTCCAAAAGTCAAACGGCTTTAATGCATTGTTCAAAAAACAACTTCAAATTTTAACGGATACATCATCAAAAGCTGAGCTAAAATTGAAGGATTTAGAAAAGCTTTATGAAGGCATGAGGGTAGACAGCTTCTTAAGAAACGCCTCTTATGTTCTGGAAAAACTTGAATCGGCAGCTGTTGACATTAACCGGATATTCAACCCCGGCGTAGAAGAAGAACTCTGGAAAAAGTATTATAACGGAGATACTTCAGTGTTCGTCAGACATCTTGCCAGAACAATGAGCCGGAGCCAAATTGTCGGCATTAAGACTGAATTTGAAAAGAATGCAGAATTCAGAGACGTTGTCACCCGCTATCTGACAGATTTTGAAAGTCTGGTAGGAAAAGCCAAAGACAGCGAAAAATCAGGACTTCTGTTGTCAGTTATTTCAGGGGCTGATGTCGGTAAACTCTATTATGTATTAGCAAAAGCATTGGATAGAATTAACTAATGGGAATTTCTGTAACACAAGGCTATCAGCTTGAGATTGATAAGCTTCTGCAAAGCATAGGCGCCAGCGCCGAACGCTTAAGCGGAAAGGAGAGCTTTTCTGTTGCGCAGGAGGCAAAAAATCAAGCGATTCCTGCAGAAATTTCTTTCGGACAAGCTTATTTAGAACCCAAAGCCTCGTTCACGGTACAAGAATATGTGTCCGATAATCCCTTGCAAGAAAGCGCTGCCGAAAAATATCGGAAAAGCTTGTATAACAAGCCAGATAAAGAAAAAAATCTTGAATCGGCAGAAACATCAGGGCTTGATTTTTCAGAAATATTAAACCGCCTTGGAACGGAAAATAAAGTTGAAGCCTATGATAAAGTAGCGCAAAGCTATATACAACCACAAGAAAATGCCGGACTAAATGCAAATATTATGAATATGACAAAAGAGTTTTCATATTCAACCCTTGATTATGCGGTAAATACATATAATTATGTACAAGACATAAACCGCCAACCGCATATTCTGATTGATTTTATGCACGAATATAACCGTAATTATAATTTTGAGGCCTAATGCAAATATTAGATTTTGATAGCAATGTTTTTATGGCACCAATGGCCGGAATAACCGATAAGCCATTAAGAAAGCTGGTGTCGTCACTCGGAAAAGGCGTTATGGTCTCAGAGATGGTCGCTATTAATGCCATTCAAAGAAAAAATCCTAAAACCTATCGCATAGCTGATGTGAGGGATGAGGCTTATCCTGTTGTGGTTCAACTGGTAGGCAATGATCCGCTTCTTTTTTCAGAGGCTGCAAAATTAGCAGAAGAATTAGGGGCTCATTCTCTGGATATTAATATGGGCTGCCCAGTCAAGAAGATTGTGAATAATCAGTCTGGCTCAGCTTTAATGAAAGACGTAAAACTGGCAGAGAAAATCATCAAATCAGTCGTAGACGCCACTCCGCTAAAGGTGAGTGTCAAGTTTCGCAAAGGCTGGGACGCCTCAAGCGTAAACGCCGTTGATTTTGCCAAAATGTGTGAAGCTAGCGGTGCTTCATATATAACCATACACGGGCGCACGCGCAGCGCTTTTTATTCCGGCGAGGCGGATTGGAATATTATCAGAGAGGTAAAAGAAGCCGTTAAAATACCGGTTATTGGTAACGGAGATATAAACACCCCTTATGATGCGGAAAGAATGATAAAAGAGACCGGAGTTGACGGCGTTATGATTGGCCGTGCCGGATTGGGCAACCCATGGCTGATAAGCCAAACGGATGATTATTTAAGAACTGGAACAGAACCAAGAAAAATTCCTGTCACGGAAATAAAAGCTTTTATGCTGAAACATATTGAAGAATTAAGCAACTATTACGGACAAGAAATGGGCCTGGCCATTTCTCGAAAGTTTGTATGCTGGTACTGTAAAAACTTGCGCGATGCCAAAAGATTTCGCGAAACCTATACCAAAATAAATGACTATCAGCAGGCCATGTCTGCGATAGATGAATATTTTGACAGTTTTGGAGAAGAAGAGAGATGAAAATAATTGTCTGCGGCGCCGGAAGAATAGGCAAAAACATAGTCAGCTATCTTTCGTACGGAAATAATGACGTAAGCGTTATTGATACAGACCAGCAAAAGCTGGATGAGGTTGCAAAAGAATGGGATGTCTTACCGATTTTAGGCAATGCGGCACATCCTGAAATATTAGAAAAAGCCGGTGCAGAAAATGCAGATATGATATTAGCACTGACTAATTCTGACGAAGTTAATATGATCGCCTGTCAGGTTGCTGACTATTTGTTTCATATCAGAAAAAAAATTGCCAGAATAGATGCGGAAGCTTATCAAAATCCAATTTGGTGTGATTTATATAATCCTAATCATATCAATATAGATTTAATAATTTTTCCTGATATGGCAATTGCTGATGCAATATATGGAATAATAAAAGTACCGGGAGCATCATCAGTCATGCCCTTGGGCGAGAAGAAGATTTATATGCTCTCCATCAAATGCAATGAAAGTTGCCCTCTGATAAAAACCAGCATAGAACATATAGGCCTTGCCGCACCGGAGATAAAATTAGCACCGGTAAGCGTTGTCAGAAATGGCAAAAACTTTATTCCGACAGGAGAGTTTTGCTTAGAAGCCGGAGATGAGCTTTTCTTTTTAGTCGCGGAAGAAGACATTGAAGAAGCACTGCACAGTTTTGGGACCGATCATCCAAGCAACGAAAAAGTGGTGATTTTCGGCGGAAACCAAATATCATTATATCTGGCCCAAAAGTTGGAGGAAGATGATAATATCATATCTTGTAAAATAATTGAAGAAGACAGACGTCGAGCCGCCTATCTGGCCAGAGTGTTGGAACACACATCTGTCGTCTGCGGAGAATTGCTTAGTGATATAATGCTTGAAGAAGCAGATGTCGAAGAGACCGATGTCACGATTTCAACAACTTTACGAGATAAGGACAATTTGCTAGCCTCTTTAATCGCAAAGAAAAACGGAGCTCATACGACCATATCATTAGTAAATTCAAATTCTTATAATACATTAGTAAGCAATTTGAATGACAGCATCATTGTTGACAGCGCATCTGTCACCATATCCGAGATATTAAAAGAATTGCGCAAAGCCAAAATCAGCAAGGCTTATTCCTTAGGTCAAGGCTGCGGAGAGGTGTGGGAAATAAATATAGATGAAACCTCGATGATAACGGATAAAAAAATAGTTGAGCTTGATTTACCAGAAAACAGTAAAGTATGCGCCATTATCAGAAACGACGAGATTATCTTTCCGGAGATATATGAGCGAATTTTAGAAGGCGATAGACTAATTGTTTATTGCGCTTCAAAAGCCATAAAAAAAGTTGAAAAAATATTTTCATAAAAAAAACTTTACTAATAACAAGAAATGTACTTAAATTAAAAAGAACAAATATAATAAGGAATAAAAAAATGTCACAAAACGTTCAGGAAGATTTTTTAAAAGACTTATGCCAAAACAAGATTGCCGTTACGGTATTTTTGGTAAATGGCGTAAAGCTGCAGGGAATAATCACTTGGTTTGATGAAACCTCACTTCTGTTAAGAAGAGACGGCCACACCCAGTTGATATATAAACATGCCGTATCAACCATAATGCCGGGAACAGCCGTTAATATCGAACTTCCTGAAGTAAAATAAACACAAGGCTGACAAAGTCTTGAGTAATTTTCAGATAGAGGAGAAAAAGGCGGCAAAAGCCTATATTGTCTTTCCGAATATCACAAATTCGGAACAAAATCTTTCTCCCGAAGCCAGATTAGAAGAAGCCGTTGGTCTGGCGCGAGCCATAAGCTTGGATATCGCCGGTGCCGAAATTGTAAAATTGAGAGAAATTAAGTCAGGAGCTTATTTCGGACAAGGCTATATTGATAAATTGGCAGAAAAATTCAGCCAAGAAAATATAGAACTATTGATTGTTGACGCTGGCCTAAGCCCAATACAACAAAGAAATCTTGAAAAAAAACTCAAAACAAAGGTTATTGACCGCACGGCGCTAATTCTTGAAATCTTTGGCGAAAGAGCCCAGACCAAAGAAGGAAAACTACAGGTAGAGCTGGCTCATTTAACTTATCAACGTAGCCGTCTTGTCCGAAGCTGGACCCACTTGGAGCGCCAACGCGGCGGTGCCGGATTTTTAGGCGGCCCCGGAGAAACCCAAATCGAGCTTGACCGAAGAATTATTGACGATAAAATTGTTCGCATAAAAAAAGAACTGGAAAAAGTCAAAAAGACCAGAGCCTTGCAAAGAAGCGCAAGACAAAAAGTTCCTTATCCGGTAGTAGCTTTGGTGGGGTATACCAATGCCGGAAAATCAACTTTGTTTAACAGCCTAACTCAAGCCGATGTCTTTGCCAAAGACTTGCTTTTTGCCACACTTGACACCACCATGAGAAAAATGAAGCTTCCTACCGGACAAGAGGTTATCCTCTCCGATACAGTAGGATTTATTTCAGATTTACCTCATGAATTGATAATGGCCTTTCGCGCCACTTTAGAAGAAGTTTTAGCCGCTGATATTGTTGTTCATGTTCGCGATGTGGCTAATCCGGAAACACAAACACAAAAAAAAGATGTTTTGAATGTTTTGGAACATTTGGGACTAAAACATATTGAAACAGAAGAAAATTATATTGAGCTTTTAAATAAGGCAGATTTATTAACGCCGGAACAACAAACTTATTACAAAGAACTATCAGAAAGAAATTCTTCTTTGATTGTATGTTCGGCAGTAAGCGGGCAGGGGCTTGATGAATTTTTGCAAACCATATCCGAAAAACTCAGCCGAGAAGAAAAAATTCTTGAAATTAACATAGCGGCAGAAAAAGGTAAGGAGATTGCATGGTTATACGAAAATTCTGAGGTAATCAGTAGCAATCTTAAAGGAAAAAACATTTCTTTCACTTGTAAAATTTCTAACAAGAATTGCGCCCGCTTAGAAAAAATGCTGCAAAAAAATTAAGCTCAGCCACTCCAAAAACAAATTAAACAGATTATATCAAGCTTTGCTAAATTAGAGAAATAATAATGATGGAGTAAAGCTTATGCTAAAATTTGAGGCAATATCTCTTGAAAAAATGGACCAGTATTTAGACATCAAAAAAAGATGTCCCAGCAAAAACGCTGATGATTCATTTTTTTTCATGTGGGCATGGAAAGAATTATATAATTACGAATGGGCTTTTTCCGGCAATATGTGTTGGGTCAGATATTATTACGACGGAAAAATCTATTACAAAATCCCAATAGGAATATGGAAACAAAAAAATTGGATAAACCTCTTTGCCAGAAAGTTACCGCCTCATTCCGAATTACGCAATGTCAGCGAAGACTTTGCCTTAAGGCTGCTCCGAAAGGATAATGACCATTTCACTTTTCGTGAAGATCCGGACACAATGGAATATATCTATAAAAGACAAGATATAACAGAACTTCCGGGAAAAAAATTTCATGTCAAAAGACAGCATGTTAATTTTTTTGAAAAAATTTATGAGTACGAACAAAAAGAAATAGAAGAAGATGATATCAAAGATATCCAAATGCTCTTCCAGTTTGAACAACGGCAAACCTTAGGAGATTATGATCCCGAATTTTCCGAAGAAGAATATATCGCTTTGAATAGAATTTTAAAAAACTGGAAAATTTTCAAACCTCATTTGATAGGAAAAATTCTAATTGTTCAAAACCAACCGGTCAGCTTTATAATTGGCGAAAAGCAAAATAATAATAACCTACAGATTTTGTTTGAAAAATCTTTGAGTAATATCAAAGGAGCAGGTCCAACCAATTGCAAACTTTTTGCTCAAGCTTTTCCTGAGGCAAAATATATCAACTGGGGACAAGACTTTGGACAAGCCGAACTCAGACGACTAAGATGCAGCAATAAACCTTGCGGTTTTATAAAAAAATTTAATGCTAAAATTGCATAAAACTATTTTTCTAAAGAATACAAAGGGTTAGTGACGCGTCTAATATTTTTTAGTGCTAGGAAATCACTTTTCATCTTTTCTAAAAAGGCTTTGTTCGGATATTGTGGAGAAATTTTGTTTACCAAATAAACCACAAATGCCTTAGAAAAATAAGGAAGAAGAGAAGTCTTACGCGTCATTTTCCAATAAGCCGAAACCGCTTTGCGATACATAAGGCGCAGAGCTGTTTCCGGCAAATTGGGATTATCAAGAATTGCATCACAATAGGCCAAGAAACGATCATGATCAAGTTGAAGCTTGTTTCCTGAAAAATTTCCAATTTCTTTTGGAACCAAAACCACATCAGCATCTATTTTAACCACGCCATGAGCATGAATGGCACAACGCAGCGGAATAGATTCGTCTTGAATAAATACGCGTTCATCAGCGCCTTTAGCTTTTTTCAAAACCGAAGTCTTGATGAGCTGCCCCATACGGGTAAAACGTCCGTTAAGCACCCCAAGCAATGCATCTTGATTATAAGAATACGAAAATTCACCGATTGTTTCGTTGGTCAATTCTTCGGGAAGCTTTCCTGTCTTAGAAAAACAACCATAAACCATATCTGCATCAAGCTCTTTGGCAATATCTAACATCTTTCTGGTAGAATTAATCGGAAAAATATCATCAGAATCAAGCATTCGCACATATTCGCCATGGGAGAGGGCGATTCCTTGGTTAATTCTTGGGCTAATACCGCGATTATCCTTATTTTCTACCAAAATAACATTAGGAACATCTTTGGTATATTTTTTTATGATATCTACGGAACGATCGGTTGATAAATCATCAATAAAAATAAATTCCGGATTCTCAAGCCCATCTTGGTTTAACAAAGCCTTTAGAACCGAGGGCAGATAATATTCTTTGTTATAAACCGTCATAACAAAGCTGACATCAATATTTTTATTATTTTGCATCATCGTTACCGTATATTTTTATTTATTGTTGAAGAAAAGAAGGCAAAGACGGCTCTTCGCTACCCTCAAAAGAAATTAACTGCTGAGGAACAATGTCAGATGATTCTTCGCCCGATACATTTGCGACAGGCTCAACCTGCTCAACAACCTCAGAATTAATAGCTTTTTGTAATTGATTACTAATATCTTGAGGAATAGGAGCCTCTTGTACTTCCGGTACAACCACCGGCATGTTCTGCGGCTCGGCTTGGATATCAGGAAGCGGCGCCGGAGTTTCTACGTCTGGAATAAGATTTTGCGGCCCCTCTTGCGGCATTTCATCAGGAATGTAAACATCGTCTGTTTCATAGACATTTTCTTCTATTTTCAGCGGCAAATCTTCTTGAATAGATTTAACCTGAATTTCAGCATTATCAGCAGGAAGCTCAATCGGCTGAGCCGGAGGATTCGGCTGAGAAGTATTCGCTTCTGTAGATAAAGGAGCCGAAGCCTCTGCCGGTAAAATATTCTCTGGTTCATCATTATTCTGTTCTGCCGAAGCATCTTTCGCAGGCGCTGTTTCCTCTTTGTTAGCAGCTTCAGAGCTTGTATCTGCAACCGGAATAATCTCATCACGAGCAGCCAACTGTTCGGGGGTTAAAAGCTTTGTCTTATCAACTTCAGAATCAACACATTGTAACAACCAAACATCATAAATCGGATGTTCAATCGCATTCAGCGCCGGACTGGAAGAAATCATCCATCCCTTGAAAATATTAGAAACAGTTCCGTCTTCTTGCTTGTCAACGACATCAACAAAAGCAAAGTTATCAGGAGCTTCCTCGGGAGGTCTTGTTTTGCAAGCACGAACAACAATAGAAAAACTCCCGAATTGAGCTTCTCCGTTAACCGGAACATCAATAACCGAAACACGACCGGTCAGCTTATTCATGGCTTGAAGTTTAGCCGTGTTTGTTTCAATCTCGGTTGCTTGAACATTAAGAGTCGCGGCGCTCAAAGAAAGCGCCAACGCAGCAGAAAAATTAATTATTTTCTTTACCATTGTCGGTCACCATAAAGATAATTTCGCCAACCATATCTTCTATTGTCTTAAAGTCTTTGACATTAGTGATAACATCACCGTTTTGCAAAAACTCAGAGCTGTGTCCCGGCTCGATTTTAATAAATTTATCACCAACCAAGCCATCACCGACGATAACAGCCGTACTGTCTTTAGGCAACTTAATGTCAGAGGCCAAACTCATAACAATCTCGGCATCATAATTTTCGTTATCTAACTTTTGCGAAATAACCGTTCCGACCTTAATGCCGTTAATCCGCACATCAGAACCGACGGTTAAACCACCGACTTTAAGAAAACGAGCGGTAACCTCATAACCTTTAACCACTTGCAAATCAGAAACCTTATAAGCAAAGTAGAGAAAGAACGCCGCAACAAAGAGAACAACGACACCCATAATAGTTTCCATAGGTCTTTTATTCATAACACAAACCTTTCAAAATTACTTATTTTCTGATTTATTAGCTTTACCGATAGAGATGATGCGGTCAATGAGTTCTTCAATAACCATAGCATCTTGAGTATAGGAGAATTCGCCCCCGGGCATAATAAAGTCAAAAGACCCACCAGGCTCGATTTCAATATATTTTTTACCCATAATACCTGAGCTGACGATAGAGGCGCTGCTGTCATCGGGAATTTTAACATTTTCATTAATATCAAGGGTAAGAATGGCTCTAAAGTCTTTATCCAGCTGAGCATTAACCACTTTTCCGATATTAACGCCGGCCATACGCACCAAATCACCAACCAACAATCCGTCTGTTCGACCAAATCGAGCATTAACTTCATAAGATTCGCCATTATCAAGTTCGGCCGCATCATGCCGCCCAAAAACCGTCAGCAAAACCACAACAGCAATAACCAATGCGGCATAAAGACCGGTTTTAATGGCTTTGGCTTCTTCTTTTGAATAAAATTCAGGCACCTGAAACACTCCTAAAAAACAAAAATTCATATATATTGATAGAACAAAATAAAGATTTTGTCACCAACTTTTAAAGAAAATAAAAAAATTGTTAAAATTTAAAAATAAATTGGTAGAATAAGAAGGCATTAAGCGATTCATTTATTAGGGGACAAAATGATAAGCATAGAAAAAATCAGTAAAAACTTTGGAGCAGTAACCGCATTACAAGACATCAGCTTCAAAATAAATTATGGAGAAATAGTTGCCTTGCTTGGGCCAAACGGCGCCGGAAAAACCACCCTGATAAGATTAATGACAGGCTTGTTGTCCCCAGATGCCGGAAAAATAAAATATGATGAAGAAGAAATCTCCGCCGACAGAGTTAAAGTTCTGCAAAAAATAGGGTACATACCGGAGAATGCCCCATTATATAATGAAATGACTCCATATGAATTTTTAAAATTTACTTCTGATATCTGGGATATAAAAGAACAAATTTTTTCAGACCGGCTTGAACAATTAATAAACAAGCTAGAGCTAAAAACAGTTATGAGTCGCCCGATAGGAGACCTATCCAAAGGTTATAGACATCGCGTGGCTATTGCCGGAGCACTCATTCATGGCCCCAAAATTTTAATCATGGACGAGCCGTCAGAAGGCCTTGACCCAAACCAAAAATATGGCTTGAGAAGATTTATCAAAGATTTTTCTACCCAAGGCGCCGTAATTATATCAACACATATTATGGAAGATGTTGACGCCATTGCAGACAGAATAGTTATGATAAACAAAGGCAAGCTTGTTGCCGACACAACCCCGATGCGTCTAAAATATCAAATGCCGGAAAGAGATTTAAGCAGTGCCTTCCGCCGTATTACCGAAACCAACAAATAAAGAAAGCTAAGCAAATGAACAAACAGATAAAAGCCATTTTTGCCAAAGAGTTTTATGGATATTTCAGAAGCATATCAGCTTACTTCATCATCGGGCTATACATCGCCTTAAGCCTTTTGAGCAGCTTTATTTTTGGTAATTTTTTCGAGATAGACAACCAAAGTATGATATCTTTTTTCAAATATCAACCGGACATTTTGGCGGTTTTAATCCCCGGAATAACTATGCACCTATGGGCAGATGAATATCGCTCGGGAACAATAGAGTTTATTTTAACACAACCAATAAAATATAAAGATATCGTTATCGGAAAATATCTGGCTGCAGCTTCTTTTTCGTTGCTAATGCTGTCAACCATCATACCACAAACAATAGTCGTAATGCTGTATAATGATATTAACCTCAGCGCCGTTACGTCAGCGTTTGTCAGCTGTTTGCTGATTACTTTATCATTTTGCGCAATCGGAGAGTTAGTTTCTTCCATAAGCAACAAGCCTGTGATAGCATATCTCGGAAGCATATTTGTGATCTGGAGCATTACCATGTTTGCTCCTGATATTTTGACTGAAAGCACAGAACTTTCAGCCTTAAGCTTTCACGAAAACTATCAAAACCTGATAAATGGAAAAATAGAGTTGTCTTCGGTAATCTATTATATAAGCATGGCCGGAGCAGGGCTCTGGGCCACCGTCGCAATAATCAGCAATCGAAACAAAATATAAACAACCGGAGGAAATATGAAAAAGAAACTCAGTATATTTTTATTCTTTGTTCTGGTAATCGGTTGTTTTTACCTGTTTAACTATAGTATCTCTGTTTTTTTTGAAAACAAGTATATAGACCTTAGCGGCAATAATAAATATAGCCTGTCCGCTGCCTCAAAAAAAATAATTTCTGAATTAAATGCAACCCAAAGCATAAAGATATATATTTCTCCGCAAATAGCAAAAGACTACCCTCAAACGGCTGAATATGGCAAATATATTGCAGAATTGGTCAAACAATATGAAAAAGAGAACCCAAAGAAAATAACGGCCGAGATTATTGAAATAGAACCGTTCGGCCCTCAAGAGCATGAGGCTGAACAATACGGACTAAAATCCTTTGCCAGCAAAGACGGAAAAATAAGCCTGTACTTGGGCGGTGTTATTACTAATGAGCAAGGCCAATATATTGCCATTCCAAACTTTGTAGAATTGCGCAGTCCTTATCTTGAATATGACATAACCACTGCAATCAAACAACTTTCGCAGCCGCAAAAATTGCCAAAAATAGGCGTCATCGCGCCTGATCTAGACACAAAAGTTAATAAAGACGGCCGCCTTGACTTGAGCAATAATCTTAATATTTTTAATCAGTTAAAAAATAAATATCAGCTTGTGCCGATATCTGATTATTCAGTGCAAATCGGAGTAGATATCAACACGGTCATTTTAATAAATCCCAATGACGGCCTTTCAAATATTGGGCAATATGCCTTGGATCAGTTTATCCTTCGTGGAGGAAATCTGATAGTGTTTGTAGATGCCATTGATGAAAAAAACAACAAAATCAATAACGAAAAAGCAATCAATAATCTGTTGAGCAACTGGGGCATTGATTATTCATCAAAACGCACCATCGGCAGCAAGGACAAAGCCATTGAAGTTATCTCCGGTTCCAAAAGATTTTCATACATGCCTTGGATGAACTTAAGTTCAGAGAGCTTTAATCAAGAAAACGATTTAACCCAAGGCCTAAACTCAATATCTTTACGCTCACCGGCCGCAATTAATGCAAAGAAAAGCAAAGCCGAAGAATTTTCCTTCACACCGCTGATAACCATTTCTGGAAAAACAGGAACTATAGAAAGCTCTGTCGCCAAACAAACATATAAAGAAATTTCTGCTGCCAATTTTACGGAAACAAATAAAGATTATATTATCGCAGCCGAAGTAGAAGGAAAGTTTCGTTCTATATTTCAAGACAATATCATGAAAGGCACCAAATACGAAAATCAAATGCTGTCGTTTTTACCACAGTCAATGAAAAAAGGCAAAATTTTCATAATTGCCGATATTGATTTTCTTTATGATTCTACCTGGTCAGATAACAGCTATAAAAACAAAAATACCACCTATGGATTTGTCCCATGGAGCGAAAATGGCCTTCTGCTTGAAAGAATATTAAATAAAATCAATGGCAATGAAGAATTAGTTGCACTAAAAATACAGTCCAACCTTCCGCAAGACAGCCTCGGAACAAAGTTTAAGCAAGAGGCAGAGAAAAACTTTCTTCAGGAAAAAGAGCAAAAACAACAAGACTTGAAAGCCAGCATCGCCAAAGCTGAAAGAATGAATTTTCAAAATTATTCAATGGGCAACATGCAGCAAATAAATCGCTTGCAAGAAGAGATAACCACTGCTGAAAAAGCAATAAGACAGCTAGATTATCAGGCAGAACAGGCTTATAAAAAGAAAATAAATATATTTATGGGGGCCAGTGCCGGCGCAATGTTGCTTTATGCCGCAATCATAGCCTTGATTTTCAGAAGAAGACTAAAGCATCGCCGCAGTTATAAGGAGAAATCAGATGAATAGCAAAACATTAAAACAAGCCTTCTTAATGTTTTTTGCCAGCGCACTGCTGGCTCTGGTTGCCTATATTTCTCATTATGACGGGATTAATGAAAATGTTCAGGGAAAATCCTCATTCGGAAACACAGCCGCCGAATTTGAGCGTATTTCAACCATAGAAATGAATACCCCTAAAGGCAAAATAACTTTTGACAAATCCGATGGCGTTTGGCTTCTCCGCGAGGCAGATTCTTACTATGCCGGATATCAGCTTATGAATGCCTTTGAAGGTTTTGTAAAAAATAGCAAAATACTCCGTCAAGAACAAATGAATGCCGAAGATGAGGCCAAATATTTTGGCGAAAACAGCAGAGACATAAAATTACTTTCCGCTAACGGAAAAACACTTTCTGAAATAACCATATCAATGCTGCCGGCCGGAAATAACTTGTCTTATGCTAAAATCAAAGGATTAGATGGAATATATGTTATTGAAAATAATATGGATTTTCCTTTGGATAAAGCTTTCTGGCTCCAGCAACCGTTACTAGCTTTGCCAAACAATATGATTGAAGCAATAAAAATAAACGAAAAAATCGCCCTCAGGGATAAAAAGGACGGAACTTTTTTCACCAAAGATAACCAAGTATATAAAGCCGATGAATTGTTGAAAACATTAGAATTTTTGCTTTTTACAAAAGTTTTATCGGCTCAAAATTTTGATGAAAGCAAGTTCTCAGAACAAAAAACGATGAAGATAACAACCTTTGACGGCGTTATTGTCGATATCACGCTTTATAAAAACGGTGATGAATATTGGGTAAAACAAAAAATTTCCACATCAGCCCTACCAACAACCTCATCGAATGAATATGTAAAGAACAATGCCTTTTTATATGATTACTGGTATTTCAAATTGTCACAAATGACAGGACGTAGACTTTGGCTGGAAAATATAATGTAGAGGAATAAATTTATGGAAAAAATAAAAGAAAAATATCGCAAGATGATAAAAGACTTAAAAAATTGTGAAAAAATAAGCAATTCAAAATCTTATTTTTTGGCACAAGCCGCTCATGATTTAAGACAGCCTTTGCAAGCAATGCATATTTTTACCTCAATGCTTTTAGAAACAGATTTAACCGAGGAGCAAGAGGATCTCGCCAAAAAAATAGAATATTCAGCCGTAAATATGAGAGACTTGCTCTCTAATTATCTTGATTTATCAAAACTTGACTATGGCGGCTTCAAATATGAGGAAAAAGAGTTTTGCATAAGACATTTAACCGATAAACTGGCAGAAGAATTTTCTTTCATCTGCCGTTTGCATGGCGTAAAACTCCAGTACATTCCTTGCAGCCTAAAGATTAAAAGCGATCCAATTCTGGTGGAAAGAATGCTTAGAAACCTACTGACTAATGCAATCAAATATACTAAAAACAAAATTGTGTTTGGCTGCAAAAGAAAGGGAAACAAAGTCCTGATTAGCATAATAGACAACGGCTGTGGCATCCACGGCGAAGATATTCCTTACATTTTTGACGAGTTTTATCAAAGCGGCCAAAATCCGGAAAATAAACGCCATGGAGCAGGGTTAGGCTTGGCCATTGTCAAAAAAATTGCCGACTTAATAAATACCAAAATAAGGGTAGATACATCACTCGGCAAAGGAACAAGCTTTAGCTTTAGTCTGGGGTAGAAATTTTGTTTTGGCGAAGAACTTTAACATAATCATAATGCTTGCGAGACAAATCAAGCAGGCAGCGCTGAGTATTATATTGCTCCGAGCCCAGATACCCATCCATTGAAAAAGCATATAAAGAGCAAAAAGTATCGCGGTAGGCTTTCCAAGTTTCATAAAGAGAGCGAAGCTTGCCGCGAAACATCGTGCCGTTTTCATTCCATTCTTTAAAATTTTCATCATTCAAAATGTTTTCATACTCGGCATAAATAAGCTGTTCGATTCTCATGTTTTCTTGACGCATACAATCCGCCGAAGCATCTTCTCCCACTAAAGAGGCTTTGTTCATGCATTGCTTAAAATCAAAATTTTGACTAGGCGCCTGCTGAGAAGCCTGAGCATAAACGATATCAGGCGAAGCAAAAGTTAAAAAAGCGGCAGAAAAAACAACAAACTTAGAAAAAGGAATACCCATCATAAACCCCTCATAAAAAACATATAAATTATACTAAAATGAATTACTTAAAATTAAATTAAATTTCTGAAAATAAGGGTTTATTAACAAATAAAATATAAAATCAAATCAGAAATAAATGCAGAATGGGAAAAAAGAAATGCAATGGAAAAAGTTGTTGGCCGCAATATCTCTTGTCGTTGCGACCTCTTGTACCAGAACAGAATATATAAGAACCGACACTTGGAGCTATATAGGGCTAGAGGAGGGGGAACTGGTCTTCAGACTTGGCCCGCCGGACCAAATCTATGAGCTCGGCAAAGAAAGATATTTAACCTACATAAAGGCTGGAACAGGCTATACCAATATGGGTGGCTATGCGCCATCATTCTGCAAACTAACTTTTGTTTTGTATAAAGATAGAGTCGACAATTGGCACTACGAAGGAAACCTCTGTGATCAATATATAGAAAGCATAAATTTACAATAAGAAAAACTCCTTGCCAAACGGTAAGGAGTTTTTTAGAAATGCGGTAAAATTAATTTCCAAAGATACCTAAGCTTTTAACGCGATCTTTAACCCCGCCAACAACTTCTTCAAGGTTTTGCTGTGCAACATCTTTAAATTTGTTCAAATTTTGCTTAACAACCGTGTCAGAAGCAACTTTCAGCATTTTAGTCATAACATTAGCAATCACCTGCGGAATAGATGTACCGGAAGATGTTTTTTCTTCTCCGATGTTTTTAAGTTCAATGGTCGGCAGAGTAACAGAAACATCTTGTTTTCCTGCGGCAACGGCCAAATTAGCTTCTGAAATGGTCAAACGTTTAATAACCACTTTTTTTGATGAAGCAGAAGCTTCTTTTTCTTCGGTGCTTTTAGCCTCATCAGCAGATGAGCCTGATTTAGACTTAGCTAAATAATTATTAATATTATTTTGAATTTCTTGGAAGTTATTTTGTGTTAATGAGAGCATTTCATAAGTAATTTGGGGTTTATTGATATCTATGCTTTCAATGACAATTGTATCAGAAGCCAAACTTTTCAAATCAATTTTAACAGCCGCCTGTGTTAAATCAAACAGATAGGGCTCTTTATAATTTTTAGGATTCGCAATAGTAAATTTATCAAGAGAGGCCTCTCCCTTAGTTAGACTCAAGTCAAACCCACCAAGATTAACATCTGTTCCGATAACTTCAGAGCCATATTTATGAACAAGCTTTGTAACAATAGAACTAAGTGAAGGAGTAAAGTAATAAGCCGCAGCCGCCACCGCGACAAGCCCGATAAGAAGATTACGTTTTTTCATGAAAAATCCTTTCAGTTATAGAGAAGAGATAGAAGATAAAAACTGTTTTTCAACCTTCTGTGCAATAATATCATCATGAATATAGAGTGAGGTAAGTTTCCTCATGCTATTAAATGTACCATTTCTTAAGCAAAAATCAAATGAAGATTTATAGTTAAGATCATATATCCAAGAATAATAGTTCAAAAATGTGTCAGCAACATTTGTGCGGTTAATATCTACCATTTGAGAAGAAAGATATTGAGAGAGAGCTTTTTCTGTCGGTAACATAGGCGGCAAATCATAAAAGAAAAGCCGTAATATAGACTTGTCATTTTTTTCTAACGCTCTGTGCAGAAGATAAAAGTTTGCAATTTTATCGGCATCACGCACCAAAAATGCAATTTTTTTGACTTTATCTTGCAACGGAGAACCTGCAAGTACTTGATAATCTTCATCATCATAAAGAGCTTCAATCATATGGCCATGATGTTTAACCGGCAGCAAAATCTCAGGACGAGAATATTGCGGATAATTTTTAAGAATTTCATAGCTTAAAATAGAATGGTCATATCTTTCTGTCGGCTTGTTAAAACGCAGTTCAATTTCTTCAAAGCGCCCAATATCGTGGAACAAATAAGCCAGTTTGGCACAGCGTAAAAAATCTTCATCTTCGGACTGAAAAATCGATTCGTGCTTCATAATATAATTTCCGGCACCAACAACCTGAAAAGAATGAACTTTTTTCTCTTGCGCATACCCAACTAAAAAAGAGTCGCTTGAAACCCCATCAAGACAGTGCTGAAAATAAGACAACAGCAAGGCTTCGTCTTTATGTGTATCAATAATCATGATATTTCCTCCAAATTAAAATAAATCTATAGACAATAAATTAATTCTTATTTAAAAAAGAGAGAGCAAAATTAAAAAGAACAGTAAAAGAGGCATAAATGATAAATCATGAAGAAAATTTAAGAAAAGCAATCGAGCTCAGTCGAGTCTCTGTTGAAAATGGCAGCTCTCCGTTTGGGTGCATTATTGTCAACGCCAAGGGAGAAATAATCGGCCAAGGGCATAATCGCGTTGTTTTAGATAATGATCCGACAGCGCATGGCGAGGTAACCGCTATTAGAAATGCCTGCAAAAATATCAATAGCTTTGATTTAAGTGATTGTATTTTATACACTTCTTGTGAGCCATGCCCGATGTGCCTAAATGCAGCCAAATGGGCTAATATTAAAGAAATTTATTACGCCGCCGACCGTTATGATGCCGAAAATATCGGGTTTAGAGACAGAGTCTTTTACGAAGATGACCCGATTGAGCTTCACCGCCTTGATATCAGAGAAGCCCAAGAAGTAATGCAAATCTGGAAAAACAAGGCTGACCGCAAAGAATATTAAAAAAAATAAAAATTTATCTTGCAAAATAAAAAAACGCGGTTTATATTTCGTCTGTCAGGTTGACAGCATGGGTGCGTAGCTCAGTTGGTAGAGCAACTGACTCTTAATCAGTGGGTCTGGGGTTCGAACCCCCACGCGCCTACCATTAAAAAAGGCTTTGGAAAATATCCAAGGCCTTTATTTTTTTTACTTCAACAAGTCAATCAGCTGATTAAATGTGAATAGTTGCGGCAAAATGTTTGGTTTTCCATTCTGATAAAACACATAGAGCGGAACACTGTTTCTCCCGAAAGAAACTAAAGCCTGTGTAATCTCAGGATTTTTATGCGTCCAATCGGCTCGATATAATTTAATTCCGTTTTTCTTAGCAAAAGAGATAAACTCATTAGTGTCTAAAACCATTTTTTCATTTGCCAAGCAGGTCAAACACCACTTTGCCGAAAAATCAATCAACACTTTATCACCGGCAGCAACTGAAGAGGCTATTTCAGATTCGTCATAAGCTTTCCAATGTTGGTTATGCAAAGAAGAAAACGAAAGTTGCGCATACAAAACCCATCCCAACCATAAACAGGTCAGTGCCATGGGAATGGCCAAAATTTTCTTGAATGTCAGCATCCATTTCCCCGGACGCGGCAAAACCCTAGATAAAAAGGCGGGGAAAAATCCTGCCAGCGTAAAGGGCAGGGCATAGCCAAAGCCTAAACACATAAAGACCAACAAACATACTGATAACGGCTGCATAAGGGTATAACCGATGGCCGCACCCATAAACGGCGCCGAACAAGAACTGGCGACCAAAACCGAAAATATACCGGTAAAGAAAGCCCCTTTCCAACCTTTTTGAGAAGATAACCGATTCGTCTTACTTGAAAAAACAAAATCAAATGAGACTAAATCTAAAAACATTAATGTCAAAAACAGAAAAATAATCAGAAGAAATCCAATAAACCAAGGTGATTGCAGTTGATGCCCCCATCCAATGGCTTCACCGCTTTTTCTCAATACAAACAAAATCAGTGCCATAATCACAAAAGACACCATCACACCGGCAAAATAGGCCAAAGCTTCAAGACGTGCCTTCTTAAAATCAGTAGATGACGGAAGCAAAGAAACAATTTTTAATGATAAAATCGGCAAAACACAAGGCATAAGATTAAGAATAAGCCCGCCAACAAAAGCCATTAACAAAATGCCCCAAAAAGAAATATCGTTCTCAGATGTCATTGCCTGAGGCTGGGGTGCTTTTTCAAAATAAGGCTTAGCCAGAGCTTGAACCTCTGCCCATTCTGCTGAGGGAAAAACATTTTCTATCGAAATGGGTAACGAAAAATTAAAACTGCTTTCTTGTTGCAAACATTCTTCGCTACAAGCTTGCCAAGAGATATCGACTGAGAAATCAGCCTTTAAGCGCTGATTTCCTTCCGGAATAATTTCTGCTTGATAAAAAGCTTTTCCCGAAAAACCGTATTGTGGTCCAAATTCTGAAGGAAACTCTTGTTCTTGGCTCCATTTTTCATCAGATATTTTATATCCTGCCGGCAGCTTCCAAACAATTTTGGTCGGCAATCCGATATTATTTGCATCAGAAGACAAAATATGCCAAGGCTCAGCAATGTCAAAAGCGATAAGAATACTAAGATTTTGCTGAAAATTAATGGCCGGAGTGTTTGTATAAACGGCCAATTTAACCGGAAAAGAATTATGCACGGCAACAGCCGCAAGAGCCGCTCCGTGCATAAACACGACGGTAAAGCAAAGAACAATCAGCTTTATCCATCTTTTGAGCATTACTTTTTGGCCGCCGCAATCACAAAGTTATAATAAGCGGTAATGATAATGCTGACAGCTTTAATCAAGCACAAGATACCAAACAAAATAGCCAGTTGCAAAAAACAACCGGGGATAAGGCACATCAATACGATAGCCACAAATGTTTCTGCCCCTTGAGCAAATCCGCCAAGATAGAACGGAGAGCGGTCAAATACCATGTCTGTAAGCGAACGGTCTTTATAAGCCACAATGGCATAAGCCAGCATCGCACAAGCTGAGGCCGCAAATCCAAACAACAAGAAAGAAGCTGCAACGGCATTCTCTGTCGGATTGGCCATAGCAAAACCAAAGATAATACCGGTATAAAAGATATAGTCTAAAGCAGCGTCAAGAAAAATACCAAACTCTGTTACTTTGGAGCGACGTGCAATTCCACCATCAACCGCATCAAACAAACGATTAACCAAAATGCAGACTAACGCCCAAAAATACATTTCCAAAGATAAGAAATTAATGGCCAGCAATCCGATAGCAAATCCAATAATGGAAGTCACATTGGCGCTCACTCCTTTTTTATAAAGAGACATCGAGCACTTATCAATGCTTTTGCGCATTTGATCGCGCAGCTTTTTTGTAGATTTATTCACATAGTCAAAAGCCGGCTTGATTTTAGCCCCATCAAGTTTATTGTGAATCTTGTCTTTAATATTTTTATCCATGACACAAAGCCTTTTACGATTAAAACAACAAAAATATAGTAAACCGAAAATGATTAAAAGTAAAATCCTGTTCCAAAGTTATCAAAACAAAAAAATGAATTGAGAATTATATGAGAGCATTAAAATACATTTCAATAGCATTGGGAATAATCTTGTTATTTTATGTGGCAGAACAGGGGAAAAAAGAAAAATTTCTGGGGCTTCATGGCCAAACCATGGGAACCTTTTATAATATAAAAATAAGAACAGATAAAAATATAAATCAACCAGAGCTAAAACAAAAAATAGAGCAAGAGCTTGCCAAAATAAACCAGCAAATGTCTGTGTTTATTAAAGATTCTGAAATAAATAAAATAAACGCTCTACCGCCGCAAAATAAAATCTCTCTGTCGGCGGAAATGGGAACGGTGCTCCGCTCAGCTCAAAAAATATATAACCAAACACAAGGCGCGTTTGATCCGACGGTAGAACCTTTGATAGAGCTCTGGGGCTTTGGCAAAGAAAGAAATAAGCCCATTCCCTCTAATGAGGAAATCCGCCAAGCCTTATCAAAAGTCGGCCTTAAATATATAAAAATCAATACGAACGGAACAGAGCTCATAAAGCAAAAACAAGATTTATCGCTCAACTTGTCTGCCATTGCCAAAGGTTATGGTGTTGATAGATTAGCGCAGGTATTGCAGCAAGAAGGAATAAATAATTTTATTGTCGAAATCGGCGGAGAAATCAAGACATCAGGCACCAAAACCACCGCAGGAGAAGATTGGAACATCGCGCTTGATGTTCCGACATCAACCGAAGGAATTGTATTAAATCTTAATGGTAATGCCGTTGCAACCTCCGGTAATTATCGCAATTTTTATAAAAATAAAGACAAAATATATGGCCACACCATTTCTCCCCAAACCGGATATCCTGCTGAAAATCCATTAATCTCGGCAACGGTAATTTCTCCAAACTGCATGGAGGCAGACGCCTACGCCACGGCATTAATGGTCATGGGCTGGAATGAAGGAAAAAGCTTTGCCCAAACCCAAAATCTGGCAATTATTTTGCTCAAACAAGGTGAAGAAACCAAAATCGAGAGTTATATTTCTCCTAAAGCTTATAAATATATAAAAGGACAACCGCATGACTGAAATTGTTCATAAAGGAAAAATCATAAAAATAGAAAAGGATAGGGCCACCGTAGCCGTCAACCGCGGAGAAATGTGCAACCATTGTCTGGCCAAAGCCAGCTGCCGCCTGTTATCTGAAAACATTCAGCTAATAACTGCAACGATTAATTCTGATGACTCTTTTGAAATTGGTGAAGAAGTCATGATCAGTACCGCCGGCCAAACCGGCTGGAAAGCCATATTCTGGTGTTATATCTTGCCGCTTGTCATATTACTACTGGCAGTATTAGGCGGTAATATAGCAAAATTAAGTGAAAACAAAACCGCCGTTATCAGCATCTTGGCGGTATTAATCTATTTTCTCGGATTATGGAAATTCAGCAAAAAAATAGAACAAAAGGTGATATTTGAAATAGAAAAAATCTAAAAACTGGGTGTAATCACAAAAAAATACTTTCGACCCACCGGAATTATTGGTAACGTAATAAAAATTATTTTATAGGAAAAGAAGATGGATATAATTACATCAAGCATAATCATGTTAGGCGGCATAGCTCTGGCCTCAGGTGTTGTCTTATACTTTGTGTCCAAAAAGTTTTATGTAAAAGAAGATGCCAAAATATCTGAGGTTGAAAAGCTTCTTCCGGGCGTAAATTGCGGCGCTTGCGGAAAAGCCGGCTGTCATGATTTTGCTAAGGCTTGCAGCAAAGCTAATGCCGAAGGGTTTAAGCAGTTATATTGCACGGTTGGCGGCAATAAAGTTATGCAAAAGGTTGCAGAGGCCTTAGGCTATCGTCAGGAAGAAAAAGAAGAAACCGTCGCAGTCCTTCGTTGCCAAGGTACATGCCAAAATGCGCCGTCAAAGTTTGAATACACCGGCTTAAAGAGTTGCCGCTTGGTAGCACAAATCTCCACCTCACAAAGCGAATGCCCCTATGGCTGTGTCCGCTTAGGTGACTGCGTTAGTGTGTGTAAATTCGGTGCTTTAAAAATTGACAAAGAACTGGGCATTCCTGTAGTCGATGAAAACAAATGTGTTTCTTGCGGTGCCTGCGTTGAAATTTGCCCTAAAAAATTATTTGAAATCAGGCCCAAAGGCAAAGACGGCAAAAGAGTTTATGTTGCTTGCCGTAATCAGCAAAAAGGAGCCATCGCCCGCAAAAATTGCTCAGCCGCATGTATCGGATGCATGAAGTGCACAAAGATTAATCCGGAAATCAAAGTCGAAAACAACTTGTCATACATTCCAACCTCGGTTGATGCTGAAACTTATGGACAAGAACTGGCCGACAATTGCCCGACCGGTGCAATTGTTTATACCGGCAGAAAGGAGAAAAAACATGGAGCTTAAAACCTTTCCCATGGGCGGAATTCATCTCGACAAACATAAAATCACTTCTGACAAGCCTATCAAAGAGGCCGGCCTGCCGGAAATCGTATATATTCCGATAAAACAACATATCGGTGCTCCGTCAAAAATAAAAGTACAAAAAGGAGATAAAGTTAAGGTCGGAACCTTGTTGGCCGATGCTGATGGCATTGTCTCGGCAGATGTTCACTCTTCCGTATCCGGAGAAGTCATTAAAATTGAGGATATTGTCGATGCCGACGCCTATCTTTCAACCATGGTAGTAATCAAGGTAGAAGGCGATGTGTTCGAACCGACAATAGACCAAGGCCCTGAAATCAAAAAAGAAATTACGCTCAGCGCCGAAGAAATTGTAAAAAAAATCAGAGAATCAGGAATTGTCGGCATGGGCGGCGCCGGTTACCCAACCCCGATAAAGGCCACCATTCCGGAAGGAAAAAGGGTTAATACGCTGATAGTAAACGGCATTGAATGCGAGGCCTTTTTAACTGCAGATGATAGGTTAATGGTTGAAAGAGCTGAAGAAATTGTCATCGGAGCCAAAATCTTAAACAAAGCCTTAGGCATTCAAAACGCCATCATCGCAATTGATGAAAACAAGCCCCGCGCCATTGAAATTATGAAAAAAATCACCAGAAAATACGTCGGCGTTAATGTTCGCGTGTGCGAAAGCAAATATCCCCAAGGCGCAGAAAAACAACTCATAAAAGCCATAACGGGGAGGGAAGTCCCCTCAGGAAAACTGCCGATTGATGTTCATTGCATTGTTCAAAACGTGGGCACCGTCCATGCGATTTATGAGGCTGTTCAAAAAAATAAACCGCTTTTTGAACGAATTATCACGGTAACGGGAGATAATGCGGCAGAAAATCCGCAAAATTTCAGAGCCAGAATAGGAACACCAGCCTCTTTCTTGATTAAACAAGTGACCACACATCCTGAAAACATCGGAAAAGTCATCTTCGGAGGTGGCATGATGGGCGTTTCTGCTGTTAATATGGATGCACCGGTAACCAAACTAACCTCCGGAATTTTACTGCTGAATGACGAAGACGCCACCAAACCGCCTGAAACAGCTTGCATTCGTTGCGCCCGCTGTGCAGATTCTTGCCCGATGGGGCTTCGTCCTTTTGCCATTGCAACAGCAATCCGAAATCACGATAACAAAGAGCTAAAACAGCTTCATATTATGGACTGCATAGAATGTGGCACTTGCTCCTTTATCTGTCCGGCGCGCATTCCCTTGCTCGATTATTGCAAATTAGGAAAAATGGAAATCAGAAAACAAAAGAAATAAGGTGAAAAATGCTAAAATTATCAACAGCACCCCATCTAAACACCCCAACAACCACCAGAGGCATCATGCTTGACGTGATTATCGCCTTAATGCCGGCTTTGATTGTTGGCCTTTTAGTCTTTGGAATGGGCGCTCTCCAAGTTGTGATAACCTCAGTGGCCGGTTGCGTGTTGTTTGAATACATAATCTGTCGTTACTTTTTGAAATCAAACCCGACTACCGGAGACTTATCGGCCATTGTAACCGGATTATTGCTGGCTTTTAATCTTCCGTCCGGCTTTCCGATAAGCTTAACCCTCATCGGTTGCTTTGTTGCCATAGTTATTGCCAAGATGGCATTTGGCGGAATTGGAAAGAACATTTTCAATCCGGCATTAGTCGGCCGTGTTTTCTTGTTCATCTCTTTTCCGGTGCAAATGACAACCTGGCCCAAGCCCCAAGCCTTTAACTTTATGAATACGGATATGGAAACCGGTGCCACAACCCTCGGAATTCTAAAACACTTAAAAACAGATGAAACCGCTCAAATGCCTGAACTTCCAAGCTATTTGAATATGTTTATCGGAAACATCGGCGGCTGTATCGGAGAAGTTTCCGCCTTAGCCATCTTACTTGGTTTTGTTTATATGTTATATCGCCGCATTATCAGCTGGCATATACCGGTTTATTATGTCGCAACTTTTATGTTACTGAGTTCAATACACTGGTTACTGACCGGAGAAATCCGTCATGAGCCGTTAATTCACTTGCTTTCCGGCGGTCTTATGCTTGGCGCCGTATTTATGGCAACGGATTATACCACCAGTCCAATGTCCAAAAATGGCAGAATAGCATACGCCATCGGCTGCGGAATTTTAACTTATGTGATTCGTTTCTATGGCATCTATCCGGAAGGCGTATCCTTTGCTATATTAATAATGAATGCTTTTGTTCCGTTAATAGACAGCACCTTTATTCCGCGCGTCTTTGGTACAAGGAGAAAATAACATGGCAAAAAAAATCAAACAAAAAACAGAAAGCCTGTTTCGACTAACCAGCAGCTTGGTTATAGTATCCTGCTTATCGGCACTATTGCTGTCTTATGTTTATACCATAACCAAGGCCCCGATAGAACAGTCTAAAAACCAAGCGGAACTCAAAGCCATAGAAAGCGTTATCGGAAACGACTTTGATAACAATCCATATGAAGACCGCAGAGAAATCACCACTGCTGACGGACAAGCAAAGCTGACCTTCTTCCCAGGAAAAAAACAAGGAAAGATTAAAAGATTTGCCATAAAAACTTATTCTGACGAAGCCTTTGGCGGCCGCCTTGAAATAATCGTCGGTTTTACGATAAACGGAAGAATAATCAATTATGAAGTTTTATCATCAAAAGAAACGCCTGGGTTAGGCACCAAAGTTGCAGAAAACGAGTTTAAAGACCAATTTCAGGGATTATCACCAAAGTCAGAAAGCTTTAAAACCAATAAAGACGGTGGCGAGATAGATGCCGTTACTGCGGCCACAATAAGCTCTCGCGCCGTCATAGATGCCATCAACCGCGCCTATAACGCTTATGACAAATTAAGCACCGGAGGAAAAAATGGAAAAGACGACTAAAGAAAACCTAACACGCGGAATTTTCAAAGAAAATCCGACTTTAGTTATGTTGCTGGGAATGTGCCCGACCTTAGGTGTCTCAACCTCTGCCATAAATGGCTTAGGCATGGGCATGGCCACATTGTTTGTGCTGATATTATCAAACATCGCAATATCAAGTATCAAAAATTTAATTCCAAATGGTGTCAGAATACCTTGCTACATTGTTGTTATTGCATCGTTTGTCAGTGTAATAGATTTAAGCATGTCAGCTTGGCTGCCAAGTCTGCACGCCGCTTTGGGAATCTATATTCCACTGATTGTTGTAAACTGCATTATTTTAGGCAGAGCAGAGGCTTTTGCTTCAAAAAACAATGTGTTTCAGTCTATATGTGACGCTATCGGCATGGGAATAGGATTTACCATGTCATTAACTATCCTTGGGGCAATCAGAGAAATATTGGGTGCCGGCACAATATTCGGATATCCGATTTTGGGGCTGGATGCAAATCCGATATTGCTGTTTATCATGCCACCGGGAGCCTTTATTGCATTGGCCTTTATGATTGTCGTATTCAACAAATTACGGGAGGCAAAATAATGAGTTATATCGGAATATTTATTACCGCAATTTTTGTTAACAACATTATATTGTCACAGTTTTTGGGAATATGCCCGTTTCTCGGTGTGTCAAAAAAGAAAGAAACTGCCATTGGCATGGGCATTGCTGTCATGTTTGTAATGACCTTAGCCTCAGCTGTTACGTATTTGATTTATCATAATTTAATTGTTCCGTATCAGTTGGAGTTCATGACCACGGTCGTCTTTATTTTAGTCATTGCTGCATTGGTTCAAATGGTTGAAATTATTATCAAAAAGACCTCTCCGCTGCTTTATCAGGCTTTGGGAATATTCCTACCGCTGATTACAACGAACTGCGCCGTTCTGGGAATTGCATTGCTAACAGTTCAAAAAAACATGAACTTTACCGAAACCGTGCTTTATTCTCTGGCAAATGCAATGGGCTTCACCTTAGCGATAGTCTTGTTCTCCGGCATGAGAGAAAGGCTGTCAAAAGTCAAATTGCCGCAAGCCATACAAGGAGCCCCGATTGCCTTGATTACGGCAGGACTGTTGTCAATGGCCTTTATGGGCTTCAGCGGAGTAGGGAACTAATATCAAAATCAGAGTAATGATTTGATTTTTCTTATAATATCCTCAAACATAGCATAAGTCAAAACGCCGGTATTAATATTATAACGAGAGGTATGATAAGAATCCACCAATAAGAGATTATGCTTATCAAGCTTATGAACAGCGCCATGCTTAAACGGAAATGGCGCTTTTTTGTAGCCTAGAATTGAAAGAACAGCACCATGAGAAATACTGCCGAGAGAAAGAATTATTTTCAAATTCGGCATATCTCCAATCTCATCAATCAAAAATTTTCCGCAGGTTTTAACTTCTGCCGGCAGAGGCTTATTTTGTGGCGGAACACAACGTACTGAGTTTGTTACACGGAAGTTAATTAACTCAAAACCATCATCTTTTCGTTTCTGATAATCACCACGAGCAAAACCAAATTTTTTCAAAATGGGGTAGAGAACATCACCGGCATAATCATTAGTAAAGGGGCGGGCGGTTTGATTCGCGCCATTAAGCCCCGGAGCCAGGCCAACAATTAAAACCTCAGCATTAAGGTCACCAAACGGTGGAACCGGACCATTATAATAATGAGGGAATTTCAATCTATTAGCTGCACGAAATTCACACAGGCGAGGGCATAAAGGACAATCTCTGTCAGGGCAATTAAAAGTCATGATACATTCTCCAAATAAATTTTCTTTAATTTATTACAAAAAAAATCAAATTGCACCCTTTAATTTCAAAATAAACATATTAAATCAAGTGCGGTTAAATAAAAAATATGGAGCTAAAATATGAAAAAATTTTTTCTGTTAACGACAGCAGCTTGTGTTTTATCAATGAACGCAAATGCTGGAGAAATGATGAATATGATGCACGATATGCGTCCGTATGTTGGATTAGACTATATTTACAGCGATGTTGATATGGACGAAGCAACCGACGGAACAACTTTTAAGCACAAATTTAACAATGCTTCTATGAACGTTGGTGTAAAAGTCAACGAATACATGGGATTAGAAGCATTTTATCAAATGTCTATGGTCGAAGATAAAAATTTGACCGATCAAAGAAATAAATCAAAATTCTATGCATATGGTGCTGATGTAATGGGCTATATGCCGGTTTACGAAGGTCTGGAAGTAATAGGAGGCCTCGGCTTAGGACAATACGAATTTAAGAGAACCAGCCTCGGCGCAATTTATGATAAGAACTCAGACAGCGGTATTGGTGTTCGTATGGGCGCAGGTCTTCAGTATAATTTAACTGAAAATGTTGCCTTGAGAGCAATGGGACGCTATACCTGGCTAGATGTTGATCATGCAAACCATTTAACTGAATTCACAGTTGGTGCTAGATACACATTTTAAACAGTAAAAACAAAGAAATAAGCATTCCTTGGGAGTGCTTATTTTTTTATAAACAACCTTAAATATAAAATTGATAAACAATAAATATATGCTAAAATCACAGTGCTTAAATAAATAGATAGAGGGTGAAGATATGAGCACAAGAAACAAGAATTACATTGTATTTGCCATAATATTGGCATTTATAGTGGTTGTTGTTGAATTTTGTAATATACCGTATTTAAAAAGCTTTCAGCATCAAATTTATGATTATATGAAAAATCCATATATAATCATACCGGCACTGGTAAGTGGCATAATATTAATGGGGCGGGGGATTTATTGGGTGTTGATTTTAATGTGCGGAATACTTGATGTCGCATATATTGCATACAACGATAGTTTTTCCTTTACAGACTTTAGTATAACTTTGCCATTGTTATTAAGTTTTCTGCTGGTTGTTTTTGGCTTAAATGTATTAAAAGCATTGTTCAGCAACTAGTAAAATCTTAAATCAACTAAAGCTCCGATAAAAACCTCGGAGTTTTTTTGTGACAAGAAAACTACCGACTAAGCCGATTGTTCCCAAAAGCCTACAGCTTTACAGATGTCAAATAAAAAGCAAAGGAGTTTTTTTTATGAACATATATACAATAGCACAACACAACATGAAACTGGAAATACCATATAATAATAAATTACTCAAAATGAGAAAAAAGGAAAAAGACTTCAAAAGACTTCAAAAGAACCTCGAAAGGGCCCTCTATTTCCCTCATACAAATTTGTCGCATAATATATATTATGTTAAATTAGTGTCATTTTTAAAAAGAAAATTCAAATATTATGAATAATTACACAAAATCAAACTGTTAGAAACTTGAAGCTACTAATTTTTGCGTATATAAATCTTTTGGCTTAGTAAAAATGTTGTTTGTGTTGTCACATTCAACAATCTCACCATGAGCCAAAACTGCAACTCGGTCTGCAATAGCCCTAATAACCTTCATGTCATGAGATATAAATATATAGCTAAGTGAGCGCTTCTTCTGAATATTTTTCAAAAGCTCTAAAATCTGCGCCTGAGTTGTAACATCTAAGGCCGACGTTGGTTCATCTAAAATCAACACATCGGGATTAACGGCCAAACTTCTGGCAATAGCAATTCTTTGCCTCTGACCTCCGGAAAACTCATGAGGATATTTATTGATTACAGATGCATCGAGCCCAACATCTTCGAGCGTTTTAAGAATAATATTATGTTTTTGGTCTCTGGGATATTCAGGATAATGAATATCTAATCCCTCACCAACTATTTGCAAAATCGACATTCTGGGATTAAGTGAAGTAAACGGATCTTGAAAAACGATTTGTACTTTCTTTCTAAAATCTTTGTTTTTCATATGATTAATAAGACACCCATCAAGAAAAACCTTTCCCTTAAAAGGAATTAAGCCTGCCAAACACATTCCAAGCGTTGTTTTTCCTGAACCGGATTCTCCGATAATACCGAGACACTCTCCTTTATTTAAGCCAATATTAACATGATTAAGCACAACATTGTTTGCCGTCACCCTTCCCCATATATTTCTTTTTAGGGGATAATCGACATATATTTTTTCACCAACTAGTATTTTTGATGATATTTCAAGTTTATCAGTTTTCTGCCGAGACAGTAACGCGGCTTTTATTAATTCCTTTGTATAATCAGATTTCGGAGCATTAAACAGCTGATCTGGCGTACCAACTTCCATTATTTTTCCATTTTTCATAACGCAAATTTTATCAGCAATTTTTCTGACCAAATTCAAATCATGTGAAATAAAAATAACACTCATATCAAGCTTATCTTTGAGTTTTATAATTAAATCAATAATTTGCGCCTGAATTGTAACATCTAAAGCGGTTGTAGGCTCGTCTGCAATCAAAATGTTTGGATGATTAGCAATCGCCATTGCAATCATAACTCTTTGCCTTTGCCCGCCGGAAAGCTGAAACGGAAACGCGTTAAATTTCTGCTTAGCCTGCTTAATTCCGGTAAGGGTTAAAAGCCTTATCGCTTCTTTTTTTGCTTGAATTTCAGTCATATTGCGGTGTAAAGTCAAGCTTTCTACAATTTGCTTTCCAACTTTATGCAAGGGATTAAGAGACGACATTGGCTCCTGAAAAATAAAAGAGATGTCGCCGCCTCTAATTTCCCTAAGTTTATCTTCAGATAAGCCGATAAGCTCTTGATTTTTATATTTTATTGATGAGTCTTGTAAATAGGTTGCACCGCGAACTAATCCTAAGAGAGATAAGGCAGAAACAGACTTGCCGGAACCTGATTCTCCAACAATACCGAGAACTTCACCTTTTTTTAGTGAAAACGAAAGATTATCAACTACTTTTTTATTTCCAAAACAAATAGATAAAGAGCTAACTTCAAGTAAATTATTCACTTTTTTGTTCCTTTCTTGGATTAAAGGCATCTCTAACCCCTTCCCCCATAAAAATGAGCAAAGTCAATAAGAAAGATAAAACGATGAAGATTGTAATCCCAATCCATGGCGCTTGTAAATTATCTTTCCCTTGGCGAACTAAATCTCCTAAAGATGGATAATCTTGCGACAAGCCAAGGCCTAAAAAATCAAGCGCAGTCAGAGCCACAATCGCTTCTGCTAACAAAAATGGAATATAAGTAATTGTGGCAATAACAGCATTAGGCAATATATGCCGAAACATAATTTTGATATTTCCAACACCTAACGCTTTTGCTGCTTTAACAAATTCAAAATTTCTCGTTCTCAAAAATTCTGCCCGAACAACCGGAACAAGCGATGTCCATGAAAACAACAACATAATAAGAAGCAATGTCCAAAAAGACGGCAGAAAAACGCTAGCAACAATAATCAAAATAAATAGCTGCGGCAAAGCATCCCAAATTTCTAAAAATCGTTGCATAAAAATATCTGTCTTACCGCCAAAATATCCTTGAACCGCACCAGCCATAACACCAATAACAGAAGACAAACAAGTCAATGTAAAAGCAAAAAATAATGAAAGCCTAATGCCATAGAGAATGCGTGCAAAAATATCCCTACCCTCATCATCAGTACCAAGCCAATGGGCAAATGAAGGCGACGTCGGCGTCGGCTGATTAAGATTATAATCTACCGTATTGTATGAGAACGGCACGATTGGCATAAGCATCCAACCATTTTGAGAAATATTATTAACAATAAAGGGATCTTTGTAATCGGCCTCAGTGTCAAAATCACCGCCAAAAAATTTGTCGGTATAAGTTACGACAATAGGAAAAAGATAATTATTTTTATATTTTACAATCAATGGCTTATCGTTAGCAATTAACTCTGAAAACAAAGTCACGAAAAACATTATGCAAAATAAAACAAATGCCCCATAAGCCCGCTTATTTTGCTTAAAAACGCTCCACCTTCTTTTGTTTAAGTCAGATAATTGCATCAAAAGCCCTACTCTTTAGCCTCGTTTACAGAAGTCTCTGCCTCAGGTTGAATAAGATTTTCAGGACCTTCTGTCGGAGCTTCTTCTGTTTTGTTTTCAATTTCTTGAGCCGTCTGTGCAATAGACTTTACCGGAGCTTCTTTACCCTCATCAACAACTTGAGACGGCTGTTGAGATTCGCTAATGACCTGTGTTTTTTCAATCTTAGGCAAATCGTTTGGTTTTGCTTTAGGCTGAGCTTGCTTTTTAACCGTTTCCGCAGGCTTTAATTTTACGCTTTGAGAAACATCCGAAATAGATGCTTTTTGCCAATACTTATACCAATGATTATAAAATTTCTGAGCCTCAAGAATTGAATCTGTTGAAATACTTTGCTTATCAAGAGCTTCCAAAGATTTCAAATCCTCTGTTTTGTAACTTAATCCCGCTAGCTTAGAGCATTTGTTTTTGTTGTATAAATAACCATAAAGTAATTCACCGCTGCCACATAAACGCATATCAGCGCTCTTATTTTGATTTAAAGGGTCATAAATTGCAAAGAAAACATTTTGTTGAGAACCAAAACGTGTTGCAACACCTTTCTTGGCTGCATTATTTCCATCCAAAGGAGCGCTAACACCTTGTAAAATAATAACAGTGTTCTGATAATCATTGCTTTTTTTCAAAGAATCAACAAAAGACTGCAACTTACCAAACAGACAGCTATATTGCTCAGCATAGGCATCTAGACGTTTTTGCTGGCTTTCCTGCGTATTTTTCTCCCAAGAAGGAACCGTCATCGTCATCCATTGAGCCTTAGGCTTAAGCATGCAAAATTCATTATAGATAAACATATCTGCCGGCATATCAATAACAAGCTGATACAGACCATTTCCTTTGTCTTTTGCAATATCTTTTGCCGCAATATCGAGAGCTTCCAAAGAATTAAGAACATAGAGCTTGCCATATCCATCATCAGATATTCCGGAAGTATCAACCACCGCCCCAAGAACATTACGATAAAATTTTCCGGAACCTTCAATCAAACCGGTGCTTTCCAGCCACTGAGCCAACAATACAGATTGCTTGTCTTCTGCAGATTTTAACAATAAATCAACATCTGCCGGCATGTTAACTTTCATTAGGCAGCGATCAACAGACATTTCTCCATAGTGACGACACAAATCAACATAACGAGATTGGTAGATTGAGGTTTTATAGTTTGCCCTAGAAAACAGTGTCTGAAACTTATTTTCATTAAACTGATAAGAATTAGGTGCTAAACGATTAAAATCCCAACTGTGATTATGATTATGAAAAACATCTATTTGTGATGGCTGAAACGCCCCAAAATTCATAGCAGCGCTAATATTTTCAGCCATATCATCACGAGCGACATAAGCATTCGGATAAAGCTGAAAACCATTATCAGCAACAAACCCAAGCATAATATTTTGTAAATTTTTCATCTGGGAAGCGCTTTTTTCTTCAGATTTATTCAAATTATCAATATAAGAATAAGACGCAGCATTCGCCAGCATGATATTAACAATCTTTTTTCCTTTTCCGGCGCCATTAACGTGATTATCATAATCAACAACCCAGTCAGGAACTGAATTTTTGTTCATATAAGCGCCAAATAAAATATATCCGTTCAGGATAAGTAATGTTCCTAAAAGATAAGCAAGATTTGCTTTAGTAGCATAGCAGAGATAAGCAAAGACCAAAAAAGCCACAATAAATGCCGCCGCGATATCTGATATGCCATAAACAAACTCACCGAGCTGTTCGTTAATATAGATTCGGATAGTATCACTCAAGAAGGTGTAGCGATTAAATAAAGCAAATTGGTTAAGCATTGCCATAACAAATATGCCAACCACAAAGGCTAAAAACACATTTTGCAAGGTCCGAGAAAAAGACAAAACAAACATCAGCGCCAAGGAGACTAAAAATATCTTAACCAAAATTCCAACTGTAACGACAGAAAATTCTCCTGCACCAAAAACATCGTAACTTCCGGCTCGAACAAACAAACAAAAATTAATACTGAGGAGCACGGACATCAGTAACGATTTTATAATCAGATTGTAAAAATAGTTTCCGAAATTATAGACTTTGAAGCTGATTTTCCCCTGTTTATCGACCATAACCGACACAGGTTGATTATCAATAATAATGTCGTCCATGTTTTAACCTCTCGCAAAGATTATGGCATAATCACGATTAATAAGAACACAGATTCGCAGATATTTAAAGCAAAAAACCCCAAGATTACACAACCTTGGGGTTTTAAGTCCAATACAAACAGTATTACTGTCTTGAATAGTATTCGATAACCAGATTCGGTTCCATTTCGCAAGCATAAGGAACATCTGCAAATTTCGGAACGAAGGTCAATTTAGCAGTCATCTTCTTAGCATCAACTTCCAAATATCCAGGGAAGTCACGATTTGTAGCTTCAAGAGAAGCAACAACCAACGGATTCTGCTTAGATTTTTCTCTAACTTCAATAACATCACCAACTTTAACCATATAAGAAGGGATGTTAACTTTCTTACCGTTTACCAAAACATGATTGTGGTTAACAAACTGACGAGCAGCAAATACGGTAGAAACAAACTTTGCTCTGTAAACGAGGTTGTCAAGACGGCTTTCCAACAAACCGATTAAGTTTTCAGCAGCATCACCTTTTCTTCTGATAGCTTCTGCATAATATTTAGAGAACTGCTTCTCAGAGATATTACCATAAGAAGTTTTCAATTTTTGCTTAGCATACAATTGTTGACCATAGTCAGACATTTTCTTTTGTCTTGCACCATGCTGACCAGGAGCAGTCTCTCTTCTAGCAAAAGAAGAATGATCTTCACCAAAGATAGATGCGCGATAACGGCGTGTAGCCTTTTTCTTAGCGTTTTCAATACTTTTCATAGATATATATCCTTTTTTTATAAAATCACATTATTGTCTCGGTAGTTTTGGCTCTAAGGACAAGGCTCTAATATTCTTCCTCCCCCTCTTTATCACAAACCAAACGGGGCGACTTTAGTCGTCCGCATTCCCGAAAGTGATGGTAAGATAACACAAAGAATATAAATTTCAAGCATTTTTTTTCAAATAAAGCTGGATTTTTTATAACCCAATGTTTAAGATGAGGATAAAGAAAACAAGGAATAACCAAAATGTCATATGATTTGCTTTTTCAGCAAGGAATAAAGCTCCACGAGGCCGGCCGTTTTGATGAAGCGGAACAAATTTATCGCCAAATACTCGAAACCGCGCCAAATAATCCGGATATTATAAATTTGCTCGGACTTATTGCCCAAAGCAAAGGCTTACACCAAGAGGCCATTGCTTATTTTGCCAAGGCTATAAGATTGAACCCGTCGCATGCACCATATCAGTTTAATTTTGCCGTTTCTTTAGAGGGGCTCGGAAAACTGCGAGAAGCCCTTGACGCTTATGAAAAAGTTATAACTCTAGCCCCTGATGTCAAAGAAACTTATTTCAAATGCGGACAGATAAATAAAGAGCTGAAAGACGATAATAAAGCACAAAACTGTTTTCATAAAGCCTTAGAGCTTGACCCAAATTATCTTGAAGCCAAAATAGAACTGGCAAAATTCGCATCAAATCCGACAGCCATTTTACAAAATCTGGAAGCTGAATATCCAAACAGCCCGCTTCTGCCTTATTGGTTAAGTCAATATGCCCAAACAGCACAAGCAAGGCTTTCTTATGCGCAAAGGGCTTATGAACTTGCCCCAACCTGCCCCGAGTTTTGCCTTAATCTGGCAGAAATTTATGCAGATATACAAGAAGATGAAAAAGCCGAAACCTATTTTCGCCAGTCACTGACAAATAATCCCAAAATGCTTGAGGCTCATAACGGACTTGCCGCATTATTAACTCGCACACAAAGATATAAAGAGGCTGAACAAGAATTTCATGAGGCTTTGAACTTGTCGCCAGATAATGCCGCTGCCAAAATAAATTATGCAGATATGCTTTATCGCGCCGGAAGATTACAAGAAGCCGTTGAGCGCTATCACGAGGCCGTCCAGCTTGCGCCGAACAGCCCTGAAATTTGTAATAATTTTGGCATAATTCAAAAAGATATGGGGGAATATGAAGAGGCTCTTGCTTTATTTTTCAAAGCATTAAGTGCGCAACCAAACCGAGATGAAATCTCAATAAACATATCTGAAACCCTAACGCTGCTTGCGGAGAAAGATAAGAAAAAAGCCCAAGAAATTGCTGCAAACTGGCTCAACTCTTATCCAAACAATGTTTTTGCCCGTCATTGGAGTAAAACAGACGGCAATTCAAGCCAATACAGCCAAAAACTTTTTGATAACTTTGCCGAAACCTATGAGCAAACCCTAAAAAACATAAACTATGCCCTTCCCCAAGAACTAGAAAACATCATCGGACATCCTGACGGAACGATTTTAGAGCTCGGCTGTGGCACAGGCTTAATTGCTCAAAAGCTCAAAACGCTCCAAAACACCTTTATCGGCATTGACATATCTGAAAAAATGATTGAAAAAGCCAAAGCTAAGCATATATACAAAGAGCTTATCACCGCAGATATCTTGCCATGGTTGCAAAAGAATCCGCCAAAAGTAGATTTGATAATTGCGGCCGATGTGTTTTGCTATTTTGCGGACTTAGAAGATATCATTAAATTCTGCACACCCAACAAGCTGTGCTTTTCTGTTGAAAAAACAAATAATTATCCTTATGAAAAGCAATCAAACGGCCGCTATAAACACCATGAAAAATATATTAGTAATTTATTAAACAAATATGGATATTATAAGGTAAAACAAAAACTTATAACACTGCGACAGGAAAACGGAAAAAATGTTGAAGGACTAATTTTTACAACCCAATAAAACCTTAAGGAGGCCACCATGAAAACGGAAGAACTGATTGACATTTATGATGAAAACATGAATTGCATCGGAACGGCCTCAAAAGCGCAAGCTCACCGAGAAGGATTATGGCACAAAGCTTTTCGTTGTTGGGTTATAAAACCAGAACCTCAAGGAAAATGTAAAGTCTGGTTACAACTCCGCAGTAAAAACAAACAACTTTATCCAAACTTATTAGCCACCTCAGCCGCCGGCCACCTGCGTAAAGGCGAAGAAAACCGCGACGGAATAAGAGAGCTGGAAGAAGAACTCGGATTAAAAATAAATAAAGACAAATTAGTAAAGCTCTTCACATCAAAAAAATCTTACCGTGATGAAAATATGATTGACAATGAGTTTAACCCAACCTATTTGTGTGAAACTCAAACAAATCTTAAAGACTTAACCTTGCAACCAAGCGAAGTCGATGGCATTTTTGAATTTGAGCTTGAAGATTTGCAAAATATGTTTAACCGCAAAATTGACAAGATTTATTCAAGTGGTTTATCACTCAACCCTGAAACACATCAAATTGAAGTCAAAAGCGGCTACTTCCGGCATGAAGACTTTGTCCCTCACGATGATAGTTACTATCAAAAAGTATTCAGCACCATTAAAAGATATTGCGAAGGCCGCTAAAGATTAATAGAAATAATCCCACTCTGCCACAAATAATATCCGGCAAGAAGCATCAGAGCCATAACAATAATTGCGATTGTAAAAGACTTTCCTAAGGATTTGCGATAATAAAGCCCTTCCCGACCGGCATGAATATAATTTCCCTTTGGACCAGTCCCAAGACGAAAACCTTTGGTCCCTACAGACACACCAAGTCCGGATTTTGAAAGATTAACCCGCACAGGCCCAAAATTAAAACCTTTTTTGATATAAAATCCCATAAGTCCAAGCTCCCTACAGCTTAACAAAAAAGGTCGACGCTATGGCCGACCTTAAACATACAACTGGCGGAGAGTACAGGACTCGAACCTGTGCATCCCTATTCGGGATGACGGATTAGCAATCCGCTGCATTACCACTCTGCCAACTCTCCAAGCGGTACGAACTATATTTATATTATGTTTTCCGCCACGTCAACATAAAAATAAAATAATCTTCAAAATATTTTTAGTTTGACAAAAATATGTTTTTTTGTTTTAACTTAAAACGATTAAATATTATTATTAACTCTTAAAACCATAAGCCTTGTGAAAAAGTTATTATTTTTTATTTGTGGAATCATTATGCTGATTGGTTTTGATTCTTGCGTTTGTCTCGATGCGCTTTTAGGTCCGCCGCATCCCAGACATCATCACCATCATCATCATCGAACGCCGCCACCGCCGCCGCGCTCTCATTACCATTACCATCACCACTGGTAAATCTAACAAAAAATCCTTGATTTTTCAAAAGCAAATCAAGGATTTTTTGTTAATGTAAAACGATAGTTAAATAAGTCATAAAGATAAATCCGGCAAACACTGCAAAAGCCGACCGATTCGATTTTTTAACATCATAAGTTTCCGGTAAAATCTCATTAACCACAACAAACAGCAAAGTTCCGCCAGCCATTGCCATTCCAAGCGGCACAACTTTTTCATCGGCATGAATAAGCAAAACACCGAGCAAAGCCCCTATTGGCTGAATCATACCAACCATTGTCGCACATAAGGCGGCTTTAAGACGAGAATAACGTACAGCCACTAAAGATAACGCGATTGTAAGCCCTTCGGGAATATTATGCATGGCAATGCCAACGGTCAAACTGTCCGGATTAACCAAATTCTGCGCCCCATAAGCGATTCCCATAGCCAAGCCTTCAGGAATTTTGTGAATTGTAATTGCAATAATAAAAAGCCAAGCCGTACGTTTACTAACACCAAAGCCATGATGCCCTAAATTGCTGTGTTCATGAGGCAAAACAGAATTGAGTATCCAAATTAACGCCACACCGGCAAAAACCGCGCCGGCATACCAAAATCCGGCAACATGAATATCACTTATCATTGAAACAATTTGCTGTTGCGAAGGAACAAGTAACGCAAAGAAGGCCGCAGCAAGCATAATTCCGGCCGCAATACTAAGCATAAAATTAATATTATCTTGCGTATATTTTTTCTTGGCAAAGATTAAAAAGCCTCCCAAACCGGTCACTAATCCTGCCAAAAACGTTGTCCATAATGCCTCTAAAAAAACTTCATTCATAACAGAATACTCCAAATTTTACAAATGACTAAGCGGAGAAGAAACAACCTCTGCCGCACAAATCAGCCCTTGTTTTGCCGCCGCTTCAATTGACCCTGTCTTAAGATATTGATACAAAAATCCTCCGGCTAATGCATCGCCGGCACCATTGGTATTAACCACCTCATCCACAACATAAGCACTAAAAAGAGAGCGGCATCTTTTCCGGATAACATCAACGCCTTTTGCGCCCAAAGTTTTAACCCAAATCTGTTTTTTAATTAAAGGCTCAAACGCACCATAGGCTTCAAATTCGTTTTTATTTCCAAAAACAATAGAAAAATAAGGCATAAGCCGCTCAATCAAGCCTTTGTTTTCTTCCACGATTTTAACATCAGAAAGCGTAAATGCAATTTTCACACCGGCAGCATAAGCAGTCTGAATAATCTTTTCGACTTTAGCACTATTTCCATCAAGCCAATAACCTTCGGCAAACAACCAGTCAGAGGATATGAGCGGCATCCACGGAATATCGCGGTCAAACACTCGCGCCGCCACAAACCGCTTTGCGGTTGCAGTTTTCTCACCATCTTGATCGACAAACACAATGGAACAACCGCTTTTCTGTCCATCGACTTTAACTAATGATGATTTTATGCCATAAGCCTCAAGCTCCTGCTCAAACAGAGCTCCATTGGCGTCATCACCGATTTTTCCAAAGAATGTTGCTTCACCGCCAAGCTTAGCAAAGGCCTTGAGTGAATTAGCCACACTACCGCCGCAAACTGCCTGAGAAACATCAAGCTTTTGCGCTAAGAGGTCAAAAGTCGCGTTATCGGTTCTGAAAAAGCCACCCTTCTCGGCATTAATCTGTTCCAAACACGAATTATCCGCCGTTAAAGGAACGGTATAATCAACCATGGCATTTCCAAAACCAAATAACATGGATGAAACTATCCCAGCTTTTTCTTCAGCAATTCATTGACCATTGCCGGATTAGCCTTGCCTTTGCTGGCTTTCATCACTTGTCCGACAAACCAACCAAACAAAGTTTGCTTTCCACCGCGATAAGCCGCAACATTATCAGCATTAGCTTCCAAAACCTGGTCAATAACCGCTTCGATTGCACCGGTATCGGTTACCTGACGCAGCCCCTTCTCTTCCACGATTTTTTCAGGAGCCTCACCGGTTTCTGCCATAATTTCAAAAACATCTTTAGCCGTCTTGCCGTTAATCACATTTTGTGTAACAAGCTCAACCAAAGCGCCAAGATTTTCAGGAGAAACAGGAGAATCTTTCAACTCAATTTTCTTCTCGTTCAGCATCGCAAAAAAGTCTCCCATAAACCAGTTGGCAACTTTTTTAGCATCATGACCGGCAGCCGCTTTTTCAAAAAAGTCAGCGTTTTCTTTGTTTTCACAAATAACAATTGCGTCATAAGGTGTCAAACCAAGCTTGGTTACAAAGCGCTCTTTCTTTTCGTCCGGCAGTTCTGGAATTTCGCTTTTAACCTGATTGATATATTCATCAGTCAAAACCAAAGGCGCCAAATCCAGTTCAGGGAAATAGCGATAATCATGAGCAAATTCTTTCTTGCGCATCGCTTTTGTCTGTCCGGTAGCCGGATTAAACTGACGTGTCTCCTGAACAATTTCACCACCACTTTCATAAACTTCAACATGGCGGCGGGCTTCATTTTCAATCGCCTGCATAACAAACTTGATGCTGTTGACGTTTTTCATTTCGCAACGTGTGCGTAATTCATTTGCCCCAAGCGGACGAACAGAAACATTAACGTCGCAACGCATTGATCCTTCATCCATATTACCGTCACAAGTCCCGAGATAACGCAAAATCGAGCGAAGCTTTTTCAAAAACGCTCCGGCTTCTTCCGGTGCGCGGAAATCAGGTTTGGTCACAATTTCCATAAGCCCGACGCCGGCACGGTTTAAGTCAATAAAGCTCTTTTTCGGATCAATATCATGAATAGACTTCCCTGCATCTTGTTCAATATGCATACGCTCAATTCCGATTTCACGGGTACATCCATCCGGCAAGTCGATAATAACTTTTCCTTCTCCGACAATTGGATATTTATATTGCGTAATCTGGTAGCCCTGCGGCAAATCGGCATAAAAGTAATTTTTACGCGCAAAGTTAGAATATTTATTGATTTTAGCTTTTAAGCCAATACCGGTTTTAACGGCCTGATGAACGCAATATTTATTGAGTGTTGGCAACATTCCCGGCATTCCGGCATCAACAAACGACACATGCTCATTGGCATCAGCCCCAAACTCGGTTGACGCCCCGCTATAAATTTTAGATTTAGAAATAATCTGGCAGTGAATTTCCAACCCGCAGATAATTTCCCATTTTCCTTTAGGTGTTTCGATAATAAATTCAGCCATAATCTTATTTCCTTACAAAACAAATATCTTTTTCCAAAGCACTGGCAGCCTTAAAGATGGTTGCCTCATCAAAAGAGCGTCCGATAAGCTGTAAACCAAGCGGCAATCCACGAGCCGAAAGCGCTGCCGGAATATTCATCCCCGGCAAACCAGCCAAGTTAACCGAAACGGTAAACACGTCGTTAAGCCACATATTAATCGGATTTTCCGCCATAGACTTGTCACCGATAGCAAAGGCATCGGTCGGAGCCGTCGGGGTTAAAATAACATCGCATTTTTTGAATGCTTCAAGAAAATCATTACGAATCAGACGACGAACTTTCTGCGCCTTGAGATAGTAAGCATCATAATATCCGGCAGATAAAACATAAGTTCCAATCATAACACGGCGCTTAACTTCCTTGCCAAACCCCTCAGAACGCGTATTGATATACATATTATCCAAATGTTCCCCCGGAACGCGAAGTCCAAAACGCAATCCGTCATAACGAGCAAGGTTTGAAGAAGCTTCCGCCGGAGCCAAAATATAATAAACGGCAAGCGCATATTTTGTGTGAGGCAAAGAAATATCAACAATTTCCGCACCACGCGCCTTTAATATCTCAATTCCTTTGTCCCAACAAGCTGCAATTTCGGCATTCAATCCATCGGGACGATATTCGGCCGGAATGCCGACTTTAAGCCCGCGAATGTCTTGGTTCAAAAATTGTGTAAAATCAGGAACATCTTTTTGAGAAGAGGTTGAATCTTTGGCATCATAGCCCGACATAACCGTTAAAAGACGCGCGCAGTCCTCAACGTTTTGCGCAATCGGCCCGGCTTGATCAAGAGAAGATGCAAAAGCAATAATTCCATAACGAGAACAACGACCATAAGTCGGTTTAATACCGGTCACACCGCAAAAAGCAGACGGCTGACGGATAGAACCGCCGGTATCAGTACCGGTAGCCGCCATACACATATGAGCAGCAACTGCCGCCGCTGATCCACCGGAAGAACCTCCGGCCACAAGATCAGCATCGGAATTATTAGCTTTCCACGGATTTATCACCGGCCCGTAATAACTGGTTTCATTACTACCGCCCATGGCAAATTCATCCATATTCAGCTTACCGAGAACCGTAATCCCGGCATCAAGCAGTTTTTGCGTAACGGTTGACTCATAAGGCGGCACAAACCCGTCCAAAATATGAGAACAAGCGGTCGTGCGGATTCCTTTAGTGCAGAACAAATCTTTTATGCCGAGCGGAATTCCTTCCAAAGCCCCATCTGTTCCGTCCTGATATTTTTTATCCGAAGCTTTGGCTTGTTCTAAGGCAATTTCAGGCGTTTCTAACACAAAAGCGTTAAGCTTGCGCTCGCTTTCCATTTGTTTAAGAAAAGCCTCAGTCAACTCAACGGCTGAAATTTCTTTATTTTTAAGAGCTTTGCGCGCTTCAGAAATTGTTAATTTTACAAGATCAGACATATTTCCCTACTCCACCGCTTTATTCAACAACTTTAGGAACCACAAAATAACCATATTCGGACATCGGCGCATTGGCCAAAATTTCATCACGTTGATTACCGGCTGTTATTTCATCTTCACGCAAAATCAAATTTGTATCATTTACCGATTCGAGTGCCTCAACGGAAGATGTGTCAACTTCATTCAGTTGCGCCACCCAATCCAAAATCTTATTAAACTCGTCTTCGGTATCTTTAATTTTATCATCATCGACTTTCAAACGTGACAAGAAAGCGATTTTACGAACGGTATCTGCATCAACAGCCATATTTCATACTCCTTACAAACAATCACTATAAGATAAAACAATTCTCAGATTTTGCAACGAAAAAGACACAGAACTCAAAAATTTTTTTCACAAAAAAAGACCGGAGCAAAACTCCGGCCCAGAGAAATCAGAAAAAACTCTTGATAAAGCGTATCAGTCTGAAATGCTTCAGCAACTGCCAGTGCGCCTTTTGCTTAACCAGAAAGTTCCAGTTTTTTGCTTCAACCGCCACACGCAAGGCACGAGATGAATAACGTTTACCCCAGTATTCCCAGTCAATCAAATCATACTTTTTGTAATAAGCCAAAGTGCCCCAAATTTTTCTTTCAACATAAGGGGTCCAAAGCTCATGGCGGCTCAAAAAGTCAGTTCTCTGCATCAGAAACTCGATCTGCCCTTTGTCATAAAGATATTGATAAAAATCGTCGTCCTTTTTGAAGCCCAAGCGAGAAATCAAAGCCTGTCTATCTGAAATACTGATACCAAGTGAAACATTTAAAAGCTTATCAATATCATGCTCCAACAAATAGCGCATCATTTCTGTATTGTAAAAATAATCAGAAGATGCCCACTTTTTATCAAGAGCAAGCACATCTTCAAACCGCTTTTGCTTAACCAAGGCAGAGAAGAAGCTCTTTCTCTCAGATATTGACGATGCCTCTAACTTTTCCCAAAAATCTAACTTTTCCAAAAACTCCAAAGGTGCATGTTCTGCAAGGAGCTCATATTTCTTTCGAGCCAACAAGTCGTCCCAACGCTGATACCTTACAAGAGCTTCGTCGCTTATCTTTTCACTAACAGCATCTTTATCTGCATGCTGAATCCAAAAGTCTTCAGCCTTTTCTCGGTCATTCCAAAATTGCACCAAGAAATCAAACACATCACTTGTCCAACATTTGCTTAAAGAAAGAACCTTCTCGATTTTGTCCCCATAACCATAATTAAGCATGGCTGTTAAGACAAAAGCGGTTATACCATAACCTTCTTTAATACGTTGCTGAAAAGTCTTGAACTTTCCTTCTTTGAGCAAATCAAACAGAAGCAAATTGACTTCATCTTTGCTCAACACACATGCATTTTTCTGTTCTTTTTCCATAATATCAATAAATTATAAGTGAATAATAATAGTTAATTGCACACACTTTATAAACCAATCATCTTTTTGTCAAGTTTTTTTCATAGCACAAAAAAATCGCCGTTCCGAAAAACTGCGATTTTCAAAAGAAAGCTCTTTAGACTTAGAATTCCATCAAAACCTGACCGGATTCGTGAGCATTATCCAAAGATACCATAGCGATAGAGTTGTAACCGGCATCAACGTGCAAAACTTCACCGGTAATAGCAGCGCCGAGCGGTGACAACAAAGCCAAAGCGGCACCACCAACTTCATCTTGAGTAACATTGCGCTTCAACGGAGCATTCAACTCATTCCAACGCAAAATCTTGCGGAAATCGCCGATACCTGAAGCAGCCAAAGTCTTAATCGGACCAGCCGAAATAGCATTAACGCGAACACCAAGCTTACCCATATCAACAGCGGCATAGCGAACAGCAGCATCAAGAGCGGCTTTGGCAACACCCATAATATTATAGTTCGGCAAAGTTCTCTCACCACCCAAATAGGTCAAAGTCAGCATTGCGCCGTTTTCAGACATAATCGGAGCGGCACAACGGCAGGTTTCCAAGAAAGAATAGCAAGAAATATGCATTGTGTTCAAAAAGTTCTGCAAAGAAGTGTCGATAGTACGACCTTTCAACTCATTTTTGTCAGAAAAAGCAATGGCATGAACAACAAAGTCAATCTTACCCCATTTTTCACCAAGCTCTTTGAAACAAGCTTCAACACTAGCCGAGTCGGTAACATCACACTTAATCAACATCGGCGGAAAAGCAAGCTGTTCAGCCAAAGGCTTAACTCTTTTTTCCAGAGCTTCTCCCTGATAAGAGAAAGCAATTTGTGCTCCCTGAGCATTCAACGCCTGAGCAATACCCCAAGCAATAGACTTATCATTAGCGAGTCCCATGATAAGACCTTTTTTACCAGCCATTAAAGGAGAGACTGTAGTCATACTATTTTCCTTTGCATTATAAAAAAATTACATTTACAGTAGATTTATCTTTGCTATAAGGTATATATATAATTTAATAAGCTTTGTAAACAATTTTTTTTGAGGGGTGCGAATGTATATAAAAACATCATTAAAACAATGGAACAAACAAGCACAAAACTTCTTGTATTTTCTAGCCCGTCGCGCCAAAAACGACACGATTTTCAGAGTCTCGGCCTCTTTGAGTTATACCACCTTGATTGCCATGGTTCCGTTGTTTGCCATTGGATTGTCAATATTTTCGGCCTTTCCTGCTTTTGAAAGCATCAGAGGACAAATCCAAGAGTTTTTGCTTCACAATATGGCTCCGGCCTTAGGGCAAGAAGTCAGCGGCTATTTAAGTGAATTTTTAAAAGCCTCCGCCGGATTAACGGCAATCGGAGTCGTTAGTATTGTTGTCACATCAATTTTGATGTTATCAACCATAGAAAATAGCTTAAATTTTATTTTCAGAGTCTCACGTCCGCGCCGCATCACCACCAAAATAACTTTATATTGGACGGTCATTACCTTAGGACCGTTACTTTTAGGCGCTGCATTTTCAATCCGCAGCTACTTTTTTGCCCTAACGGAAGATGATAAAATTTTTAATAATATTTATATGAGCAATCTTTTGCCTGCACTGATTACCATGCTCACGCTAATGATTATCTATATCTTTGTACCTAATAAAAAGATAAGAATAAGAAACGCGGCCGGAGGAGCACTAGTCGCTTTAATCATCTTCTGGGCCTTAAGAAAGATTTTTGGCATTGTGGTCTTAAACAGCGCCACCTACCAAACACTTTACGGAGCATTGGCTGTCATTCCGCTGTTTTTAATATGGATGTATCTGGCTTGGTCGGTTGTAATTTTTGGCGCAGTTATTACGGCAGCTTTAGAGGATTATCAACAACTTGACGAACATTCCTTAAAAAGAATCATGGTCAGTGATGCACCGGAAAAACGAGATTTTAATAAAATAAATAATCCTCGAAAAAAACTCTTGCAAAAAGAACATAAATAGTACATTATCATTTTCATAGGATAAGTTTTAAAGGTAGATTGCAGAATTCTGTAATGAACTTAAACTAACTCCAGAAACTAACTTTTATTAGAAAGAGAAACTATGGAAAAAGATAAAGCACTCGACGCGGCCCTCAGTCAAATTGAACGGGCCTTTGGCAAAGGCTCGATTATGAGACTGGGCCAACAGTCAAACATCGACATTGAAGCGATTTCCACCGGTTCGCTCGGCATTGATATAGCCCTCGGCATCGGCGGACTTCCCAAAGGCAGAATTATCGAAATCTTCGGTCCTGAAAGCTCAGGTAAAACCACCCTTGCCTTAAGCGTAATTGCTCAGGCCCAAAAGAAAGGTGGTACTTGTGCGTTCATTGACGCCGAACACGCTCTTGACCCATCTTACGCCAAGAAAATCGGTGTTGATATTGATAACCTGCTGATTTCTCAACCGGATGCCGGTGAACAAGCTCTCGAAATTGCCGATACGTTGGTTCGTTCCGGCGCGATTGATGTTTTGGTTGTCGATTCGGTTGCCGCTCTTGTTCCAAAGGCTGAATTAGAAGGTGAAATGGGAGATTCTCACATGGGCTTGCAAGCACGTTTAATGAGCCAAGCTTTAAGAAAATTGACCTCTACCGTTTCTCGTTCAAACACACTGATTATCTTCATCAACCAAATCCGTATGAAGATTGGTGTTATGTTTGGCAATCCTGAAACAACAACCGGTGGTAACGCCTTAAAGTTCTATGCTTCAGTTCGAATTGACATTCGCCGCACCGGCTCCATCAAAGACAAAGAAGATGTTATCGGTAGCCAAACCCGCGTTAAGATTGTTAAAAACAAAGTTGCTCCTCCGTTTAAGGTTGTTGACTTTGACATCATGTATGGCGAAGGTATTTCAAAAACCGGTGAATTGATTGACTTAGGTGTCAAAGCCGGTATCATTGAAAAAGCCGGAGCTTGGTTCTCTTATAAAGGAGACAAAATCGGTCAAGGCCGTGAAAATGCAAAAATCTTTTTGAAAGAACATCCGGAAATTGCCGATGAGATTGAAAATAAGATTCGCGCAGACGCCGGTCACCTAACCACCGAAATGATTGGTGATAACGAACCGATGGAAGAATAAAACCTTCTGAAAGATAATAAAAAATCCTCGTTATTTTAACGAGGATTTTTTATTGCCTTAGTTCTTAAACCAAAATGAACGCGTAAATACCGCAATAACGGTAATAATTTCAAGACGTCCGAGTAACATAGTAAAGGATAAAACATATTTTGCAAAATCAGAAAGAGAAGAATAATTTCCGGCAGGCCCAATAACAGCCCCTAATCCAGGTCCTGAATTTGTAATACAAGCCACTACTGAACTAAATGCAATTTCTAGATTATATCCGGCAAAAGCCAAAACCGATGACAAAAGCGCTATACTGAGCATAAAAGCCCCAAAAAGCACAAACACCGAAGACACAATCGAAACATCAATAGGAGTTGCCCCGACTTTAAGCGGCGCAACACGATTCGGCTCAGTAGACAACAGCAGCGCTCTTTTTATAAAAGAAAAAATCACTTGCCAACGAAGAATTTTAATTGAACCTGATGTTGACCCAGTACAACCGCCGGTCAAAGCAAATATAATAAAGAAAATACCAACCCAGTTTCCCCATTTCATATAATCGGTTGAAACAAAACCTGTTGAGGTAACAATCGAGATTACGTTAAAGCTGGAAAAACGCAGCGCCTGCCAAACATCATATTGCTTGTGAACAACCAAACATGCAGCTAAAACCAAAGTATAAACACAAAGAACCTTAAAAAAAGTAACAATCTGAGACATCTGATAAGACTTCAAATCTTTTCCTTGCCAGATAACGACATAAAATCCCATAGGCAAAGCACCGAGAAACATAAACAATGAAATAACTAATTCTATGCTCACACTGTTAAAATATCCGATTGACGCATTTTTTGTAGATAATCCACCGGTAGAAACCGTCGCCAATGCATGATTAAGCGCATCAAAAAATCCCATTCCGACTAAATAAAGCGCCGCAAAACAAATAATCGTCAACACAAAATACGCTATCACAATACGCTTTGCTATATAGCTGAATTTAGGCATAAATTTTTCATTAACATCAGAATTTTCGCGTTGAAAAATCTGCATGCCGCCAATTCCTAAAAATGGAAGCATAGCAACGGCAAAAATTACAATACCGATACCACCAAGCCCATTTAGCATCGATCGCCATAATAAGATAGAACGAGGCAATATTTCGATATCCGCAAATATTGTCGCACCAGTAGTGCTAACACCTGAAACAGTTTCAAAAAAAGCATCAGCAAAAGAAGGTACAACCCCATAGAATAAAAAGGGCAACGCCCCGAACAAGCTAGCAGAAAACCAGCTCAATACCGTCAATAAAAATCCCTGTTGTAACGTAAAATTTTTAATCGACATCCGATTTGACAGCAACATTGCCAAACCAAAAAACAGCGTAACTAAAGCCGATGACAAAAACGGCGACCATAAAATTGATTTTGAATAAAAATCATAAGCGGCCGGAATAAGCATGGTCAAACCGATAATGCTGATGAGAAAACCATTAATCATTAACACGGGCTGCCACATAAAAATTTCCTCCTCAGAAAATATATCACACTAATACAGAGCAACGTTTTCAGAAAGCCCTTTAAGAACAAGAAGCTTATTTATATTCATATTATCAATAAAACAAATTCCGGTAGGAACATTTTGCGCCGTAAAAGCCACGATTTTGCAGCTAACATTTTTGTTTTCAATAAGCTTTTCCAAGAACAGTGCAGCATTAACCCCTTTTTCCGTCTGAGGATCAGCATAAACACCAAAAAGCATCACATACACTCCTTTTACATCAATAGCATTAGCATGATAAACAAAGGATATACCTGAAATATCGCGTGGATTTTCCAAATAAACCAACGAAGGCACATCGCGACGATACCCGCCAATCGAGTTTAATGAGCCATCAGTAGAAACAGACGGCATAACCCTCACCTCTGCTGTTCCTGATAATATGGGCACAACACCCTGCGGAACATTTTCCTCACGTTTCATAATGTCAACAGCCTGAGGAGCAGAATCTGCTTTTGCAAAAGCTTTGCGGCTAGGTACAACTGCTTGTTCAGGCATTTGCAACTTAACATTTTCTTTTCCCGAAGAAAAAGAATTAGATATATCAACCTTTTTGATCAGCGAGTCTGTTTTTTCAGAAATAGAAGAAGTAACATTAGAAACAGCAGATCTAACTTTTCCCCAGTACCACAGATGAACTTCCGCTGGCTTAACACCATTAAACGTCGGCGCCAAAAATCCAACAATCAGAATAAGCAACCAAACCCACCATAACTTAAAAGGATAGCAAATCCAATACATAAGCTTCTTTAAGCCTGTTTTGATTATAGAGCTTTTATCATTCTTTTTCTTAGAAAACTTCTTCAACAAATTCATCTGCATTTTCCTCAAACAAAACTAGATACAGTTTATAATTTTTAATATAATAAACAAGAAAAAAATATCATCATTCCTCTAAATTAATAACATAAATTTTTCACCACTCTCTCATCTTAAAATAAAAATCATCTTGAAAGCGTGGCAAATTTATGATATAATCGAGTCGTGAAGGCAAACGAGATAGGAGAAGTATTATGTTTATCTCACGACAAAAGGCGGTTCTAACCGCGGCGTTTTGTTTGGCGGTAGGAATTTCGCCGACCGGCGCGAGAGCTGATAATTCTGTTATCATCAGTGACGAACAGCTTGTCTACACACTTCACACACACCTTTACGCTTC